>JAGQUL010000257.1 GCA_020438525.1 Thermoleophilia bacterium
GGACCGAATGGGCGGGGTCCCGACACTCGCAGTACTTGTTCTCCTGATCCGCGAAGGCTCCCGCCGCTTCCAGTCCCGGAAAAGTTGCTACCAGCCACTCTCGGAATCGAGGTCGTCGTCGTCGCGCGACTCGGCCGCTTCGACGCGCGCCAACAACTCGCGGTACTGGCGCTTGTTGCGTCGACGGATCCAGAGCGGGATCGCGATCGCGAGCACGAGCGCAAGGATGTACCACCACGACGGGATCACCCAGATCGGGTCGAGCTGCTTCTTGTGGACGTCGCCGTTCGCGTCGGTGACCTCGATCGTGGGCGTGAAGCGGCCGATGAACGGGATGTCCTCGGACCAGGTTCCACTGAAGTCGCGGGTGGCTCCGCGCATCACGGCGGTTTCGGGGATCGCGATCGATGCGACATCCTTTCCGCCGAGATCGCTCTCGACCAGCACCTTGCCGGAGACCCCGGTCGTGTGGTTGCCGAGGTTCTCCCACCCGAATCGGATCGTGGCGATGCCGAGGCCGCGCATCTTCTCGAGCACCGGCAGGTCGCCGAGCTTCAGGCCGTCCCACCAGATGACACGTGGACTTTCGACATCGACGAACTTGCCGTCGCTGAACTCGTTGCCTGGAACCTCGAAGAAGATCTGCAGGGCGACGGACGGCACTGCATTGACCTTGGTTCCAGCACCCTCGTTCGACGATTCGACGGGCTCTGGTCCCTGCGCGGTCGCAAGGATCGACGCATAGGAGCTGCCCGTCACGGCATCGTCGGGAATGTCGACGTCGAGATCCACCCACGCGAGCTCACCGGGCTTCAGGTCCTTGATCATCGATGCCGACGGCGTGACCCAGGATGATGCGCCGTACTTCGCGTCGGGATCGCCACTGAGCGGACGACCTCCACGATCGCTCCCGAGGTTCACGACCTCGACTTTGAGATCCACCGGCGAGTCGGTTCGATTCTGGAAGCCGACGCAGAATCGCCCCGAATCACCGCGCCCCAAATCAGTCAGGATACGGGGCGGCAGCCCCGCTATCTGGCCCGTCAGGTCGACCTCGTCGAATTGCTGCCGGTGACTGCCGTCAGTCGAGCGTGGGATGTCGTCGCAACGATCCTGGTATTCGTTGCCGCTCTCGGCACCAGGCACGCCGCTCTCGGCATGCGCGGCGACCACCCCGATCGAGGTTGCAGCTGCACACAGGACCGCCAGCGAGATGAGGCGGAAGAAGCGACGGGCTCGCATGACGGCACTGTACCGTCATGCGAGCCCGTCAAAACGGGGTTTGTGTGATCAGCTGGTCTCGACCGTGAACACCGCGCTCGCCTGGTAGGTCGCAGCGACGGTCGCCGGGCCCGGATTCGCCGAGAACTGCAGGTTGTAGCTGGCGTCGTTCACCGCGCCGACCTGGTTTGCGTTGTCGCAGATCAGGTTGCCGTTGCCGGCGGTGTTCGAGTCGGCGATGCCGTAGTAGTTGCCGTTCGTCCACGTCGCCGTGTTGCAGGTGGGCACGCCGTTGACCAGCACGCCGAACTGGCCGTCTGCCAGCGATGCCGCGCCAGCGGTCGAAGCGTTCGTGAACTTGGTCGCACCACAGGCGAGCGTCACTGCCGTGCTGCAGAACGCATCGTTACCGGCGGTCGGGCGCTGCGATTCCACTCGGATCAACGAACCCGTCGCGTTGTTGTTCGTGCCGAACGTCAGGGTGCAGCTACCGAGCGAGGTCGTCGCGTCGGTCGTTGCGAGCGCGGGCCCAGGACCGTTGTAGCCCGGACACGTACCACCGATGTGCAGCTCGGAGCCGACCGTTGCCGACACCGTCGAGGTGCCGGTGCTGGCCGCATCTGATCGCGCTACCCCGCCGAAGCCGATCGCGGCGAGCAGGCCAGCGGTGATCAGCGCGGCAGCCGGAAGCCACATGAGCGTCTGGCGCTTCGGGTTGGCAAGTACACGTGCGTGGGACATGAAGTCGGTCCTTTTCGATTCGGGCGGGCACAGGCGGGACGGGCCGCGTGCACCGGTCATCGAACCGTGTGTCGGCATCTACGTGACCGACCTTGAGCATCGATTGCAGGATCGGCAACGTGTCGGGGGCCTGCACGGCTGCCCGGATGCCCATCGATACGCCAATCGTCACATTCCCTCTCAAGGTCGATCGACGACGAACCGATATGGGTCGGGAACAGCGGTGCCCGGATGCTGGACGCCGCATGCAAGGAAGCATCACCTGAGGAGCCCAGAACTCATGAAGCCGACCCGCACACGACGCACCAGGCGCCTGCTGGCGTTTGGCCCCGCGCTCGTCGCAATCTGCATCACCGCATACGCCGCGTCCGGCGTTTCCGTGGTGGGGAGCGCATCAGCCGTATCCACCGCAGGCGTGAGCGGCACCGTCGCAACGGCGGGCTCCTCCGACCCGGACGTTTCCGACGGCTCATGCTCGGGCGAGACCGCCGTGGCTGGCGAAGCACTCACAGCCGGGTGGGAATCCAACCTCACGACGACGAACGGCTGTCTGCTCTCGTTCTGGACGAACAACGCGACCGGCGCGACCGTGAGCTACGCGGACGACCACGGCGGCACGACGTTCTTCTGCCTCGACCCGACTCCCGGCGTGACCCCTGGCGACCGCGACTGCTCGGCCGACAACAAGCGTGTCGAGAACGCCGGCTCCGGCGTGGCGATCGCCAACGGCAGCGACCTGTTCGGCATCGCCCTCACCGCACTGAGCGGCGGCGGCGGCGTGACGAACGGCACCGAGGCAACCGGCACTCCGGTCGTCAACCCGGGCACCGGCGACGCAGTGTGGTGGGGCATCACGTCCTCGGCACAGGACCTGTGCACCACCACCACGTCGAACACCTCGGGCTCGCTCGCGAACTGCACCTTCAAGATGGGTGGTTCGGGCGAGGGTGCCACGCAGGGCGCCGGCACCTACTACGGCCGCGCGGTGCTGACGATCTCGCAGAACCCGTGACCTTCGGAAACATCAGGTATGCAGCGTGGGCGGCACCAGCAGGTGCCGCCCACGCCGTCTTCGGGTAGCCCCACTACCATGCGGACTCGATACTTCCGTCACTTCTCGTGTGCAGCACTGCTCTTCGTGCTGCTGATGCCGGTGTTCTCGACCACGGCCGATGCTGCCGTGGAGCGCAAGATCCTCGGTCCGAACGACGAGCCGTCGGGGCTCGTGATCGTGTCGCCGTTCCGGATCGAGGAGGACGTGCAGCCCGGCGTTCGCAAGACGATCCAGATGACGCTCACCAACGACTCCGACAAGGAAGTCGACATCACGCTCACCCCGACCGACCTCGCCGCGTCGTCGAATCCACGCAGCTTCATCCAGAAGGTCGAGGACGGCGAGTTCGGGGCCGGCGACTGGCTCGTTCCCGAGATCATCGACGACCGACTCGCACCCTGGGAGCAGATCAAGTTCGACCTGGTGATCGATCCGCCGACATCCGCCCCGGTCGGCACGAACATGGCCGGCCTGTCGGTCGATACCGCGCTCGCCGAGGGTGAGCCGGGTACCGGCGACCAGCAGACCGGCGTGGCACGCGCCGAGGCGCTCGTGCAGATCTTCCTGACGGTCCCCGGCCCGGTCGAGCACAAGCTGCGGATCGTGGACGTGGACGTTCGCGACACGCTCGTGCTCGGATCCCAGCGATTCGTGGTGTGGGACATCACCTATCGCAACGACGGCACGGTCAACGAACACGTCGAAGGCACCTTCGACGTGCGCAGCATCTTCGGCAACTCCGCCCATCGCGAGCCGATCGAATCGAGCCTGGTGCTGCGCGGATCCACCCGAACCCAGCGGATCGTGTGGCGAGACCTTCCGTGGGTGGGTGCGTTCACTCCGGAAGTAAAGGTCCGCGGCGACGACGCGAAGCTGATCTCCGCCACCGGCGAGCGCGTGATCGTGTTCCCGTGGTGGCTGCCGGTGATCATCCTGCTGCTCGTGGTCGCCCCGGCGGTGTGGATCTGGTGGCGCCGCCGACAGGAATGGAAGCTCTACCTCGACGACGAGGACTGGGACGACGACTACGCGTTCGACGACGACCAGGACGCAATTCGCGACAACTGATCACCCGACGCTCAAGCATCGCCCCGAACAGGCCGATAACCAACAGGCGTGGTCGATCCGCGCCTTGGATGATGTTCTCGCCCGCCGCGACACCCGCACGTACCCGCCTCCATGGACTGGCTCCATGGCTTCCGGCGATCGTGCTCGTGACCGCGCTGCTCGTGTCGCTCGTTACCGGACGTGCGCTGACCCGTTCTGCCGACGCGGCATCGACCGTCGGCGTGCAGGCGAGCGCACCCGCCGACCTCTACCTCGATGCGGCGGGCTGCCCGGCGGCCGCGGTGAACCTCGGCGAGCTCGTGCCGGGTACCGACCCGTGGAAGACCGCGCAGGACGAAGGCGGCCAGGTCTGCTCCATCGACTTCGGCACGACCAACAACTTCCCGGGCACCACGCTGACGATGCTCGAGGATCCGGGCGCTCCCGCTACGCCGACCGACGCGATGAAGTGCGTGTCGGCAACCTGCACCGGTAGCGCGATCGCCGATTACGAGTCGGCGGGTGAACCCGCAGCGGGCACGTCCGCCTTCGGCGCACAGCTGCTGGCGGCGTCGGGCATCGCGACGGGCGCATGGAACCCGGCTCCGGCGGTGTACGACGTGCAGGACACTGCTTCGACCGCCTGCACGACCGCCGCAATCGGCACGGGCACGTGCGACTTCACGTGGGGTGCGACAGCGACCACGTCGCAGGCCGCTGGCGCCTACCAGGCGCAGGCACAGCTCGTGGTGCTCGCCAACTGATCGACCGGTTCCGGTTGCAGCGGCATCGGGAACGGTGGCTTCGTGCCGTCATTGCTGCGAACGACGATCCTCTCGATGCTGCTCGCATGTGCGCATGCCGTGCTCCCGGCCGCCTCGATCGCCGCGAACCTCGCACCAGTCGAGGATGCGTCGCCGATCCCGGCATCGGCCGACGGGCACCTGTCGCTCACTCCGCAGCGCTTCGACGTGGTCGAAGCAGGCGACAGGCCACTCCGGTTCGAACTCACGGTCACGAACACCACGCTCGAACCGGTACGCATCGCGCCGAAGGTGATCGCGCTCGAGGGGTCGACCGAACCCGACCAGTTCGCGGTGCCGGGTGGGCGCACCTCCGCGAGTTCCGCCGCCGTGGCGTGGGTGACGTTTCCCGGATTCGACTCGCCACGCGAGCTCGCGTCGGGGCGCAAGCTGCAGTTCGTCGCGCTCGTGACCGTGCCCGCCTCTGCGACCCCGGGCACCTACTCGCTCGGCGTCGGCGCGAGCCAGGACATCAGCGCGCTGGGCGTGAACACGACGCTCGGCCCGGCGAGCCGGGTCAGCCTGGAAGGGATCGTTGCGAGCACGGTGGTGATCGACGTGCCGGGCGATGTCTCGCCTCGCATTCGGATCCGCGGGGTCTCGGGGCCGCGCGTGGTGTGGTCCGGCTCGACCGAGCGGTTCCGGGCCGACGTCGAGAACGCGGGCAATACCCTGCTGACGATCGACGGACAGGTCGAGCTGGGCTCGTTCCTGTCGACGGCCGGGCGCACGCTCGGGGCGAAGGGGCCCGACAAGGGCTACGAGACGCTGCCAGGTGGTCGGCGCGAGCTGGTGATGGTCTGGAGCGATCCGCCGTTGCTCGGCTGGTTCAGCCCCGAGCTCGTCGTGGTTGGTGGCAAGGGCAGCGGCGTTCGAGTGACGAAGCGGCTCGACACGGTCTACGTGCTGCCGCCGTGGTGGCTGATCCTGCTGATCGTGATCGCGATCGCGTTGCCGTCCTGGCGGTGGAGGCGACGACGGCGCGATCCGCGGTGGCAGGAGCACCGGCGCGCGACCGCGGCGGATCGGGTTGCGGCACGCAAGCGCAAGGCCGAGGCGAAGCGGCGCGCAGCGCAGGCACGCAGGCGGCGCTGAGCGCTAGCCGCTGATGCGCTGCAGGTAGTCGCGGACCTTCTTGGTGTCGGCGTCGCCCTGCGCGACCATCTGGTAGAGCGGCTTGGGGCTGCGCAGGGTCTTGAGCGTCTCGAGATGCCCGGTCGTGATGCCTTCGCGACGAGCGAAGGTGAGCAGCCGATCACGGTCGGCGCTCAGGATCCGGAAGCTCTCCATCTGGCGGGCCTGGTCGAAGTCGCCATAGACCCCCACGCCACCCTTGAGCGCCTCGTCGACGGCTGCCTTGTAGTTGCCGCGGTAGTCGAACTCGCCTTGGTCGTCAGACATGACGCGTAAGCTATACCGTCGACCCGACGACATGCGAGCCCGCTGGCGCGAAGGAGCTGTGGAAGATGGCGGAATCGATCGACGAGCGACGAACGTTCCGGCTGCTGCCGAGCGAGGACATCGGCTTCTCGAAGCCGGCGATCCGGTACGAGTTCGACGGCGACGAGCACGTGAAGCTCGCCGCGGAGTTCAAGGCGCCCGAGCCGGAGCTGGCGCGCAAGCCGGGCGATCCCGGCTGGTGGACGATCACGGTGTGGCTGCCCGTGGGCGCAGTGCCGCTGGCGCTGGTGCCGGATCCCGACGCGCCGATGCTGTAGCTCGGCATGGGTCAGGGCTCTTCGTAGACGTCATGACCACCGATGCGGCGCCAGCGCACGGCGCGCGCACCGTCGATCTCGATGAACTCGAAGGTTGCACGCCCGTCAGGGCGGGCGAAGTTCCAGGTCATCTCCCAGATCACCGGGCGGTTGGTGCCGCGCAGCGGTCGCACTCGTAGCGAAGCCGGAAACTCCGGGATCGCGGTGCCGGTGACTGCATTGCACGCGTCGATGAAGTCGGCGAGCGCGGCTCGCGCCATGCGACGATGGTCACGGGACAGGCGCCGCCATTCGCGTTCGAACGTGGTCGTCGTCTCGAACTTCACTGGTCGTCGAGCGATGCGAGCAGGTCGGCACCGGATTCGTGGCGCGTGACGCGACCCTCGTCGATGTCGGACTGCGCCGCGGCTTCTGCGCGCTGCCAGGCGGTCGTCCAGAAGAACGCCTGTGCCGGATCGATCCGCAGCTGTGGGCGCAGCTCGATGACACCGTCTTCACGCAGGGTGACTGCCGCTTCGGTCAGCTCCTCGCCGAATGCATCTGCGTAGGCTGCGCGAATCGGCTTCGGTACGGTGAGCTCACCGCGCCTGGAAATGCGGACGTGATCCTCGAGCGCCATTGAGATCTCCTCGTAGCTGGCGGCGTGCAGCGCACGGCGACAGGCGATTCCTCTACCCATGGTACCCGGTTTTCGGGATTGCCGGAATCCCGGATTCAGGATATCCGGGAAAATTGCGGTGATTCAGGCGGTCTGGTCGCGGAAGGCGCGACCGAGCTGCTCGGCCTGCCGCTCCATCGGGTGCGTGTCGTGGATGATCTCGCCGATGCCGTCGGTCTCGGCGTCGCTGGCGTGGTCGTCGCGGCTCTTGAGCCACGCGCGCAGGGCCGTGACGAGCCCGCCCTTGGAGATGCTGCCCTGGTCGGCGACGTACTTGCCGAGGTAGGTATTGAGGAACGAGCGGTCGCGCTGGGAGTCGGTGGCGGCGCTCGCGGGGTTGGACTGGCGCCACTGCATGGTGTGCACGAGCTCGTGCGCGAGCCAGCGGCGCCCGTCCCAGCTGAGCATGTGAGCCGCGCGCTTGGCGTCGGAGACGTAGATCGTGCGGCCGATCGTGGTGGCCATGCCGCCTGCGTCGTGTGCAGGGCCGCCGAGCACGACGTGGACGTTCGAGAGGTCGGTGCGGACCGTCGCCTCGTCGAGCTGCATGTTCGTGGCGTAGAACGGCGCGAGCGTGTCGACCATCACCTGGGACAGGCGCACGCCGCCTGCCTGCTCGGGGATGCCGCGCCACGCGTCGATGCCGGCGCGCAGCAGCCCGTTGGCACGGGTCGACGACGGGATCGCCGCCTTGATCGTGGGCGACCAGCCCGGGATCGGTCCGTGGGAGGCGGCGGAGGCGGCTGCAGCGGCGGGAGCGATGTTCATGGCCGGATGCTCCCACGCGCGCGCACGGGACGCGTCACATCATCTGGTACTCGGGCCCGGATCCACCCTCGGGTGGCGTGAGGCGGCCACCCTTGGCGGTGAGGCTCGAGCGCATTCGCTCGGGCCCGCTATCGATCATCGTCGAGTCGAAAGCCGAGCGGTCGTCGCGGCGGTGCGGGTGGTTGCATCAGCTGGCGAATCGCCTCGACGATCTGCGCGATCTGGGCATCGCGTGCGATGTCGGATTCCGTCACGCGGCGCTCGAGCTCGTCGAACTTGCGGGCCAGCTCCGCAGTCGAGTCAAGCATTCGTCGAAGGTGCACGAATGCGCGCATGATCGCGATGTTGACTGCCACGGCGCGTTCGCTGCGAAGCACGCTGGACAGCATCGCGACGCCTTGCTCCGTGAACGCATACGGCATCGTACGCCGTCCACCGCGCCCACCGGATGATTCGATCTTTGAAATCACAGTTTGTGATCTCAGAGCTTCGACCTCATCCGGGCGAAGCTGGAACATGAAGTCGGCCGGAAACCGCTCCACGTTGCGCTTCACCGCCTGGACCAGCGCCCGTACTTCGATGCCATACAGCTTCGCGAGATCCGCATCGAGCAGCACGTTCTGGCCGCGTTGGGGTCGGCTACGCTATGCGCACCGAGCGTCACATCATCTGGTACTCGGGCCCGGATCCGCCCTCGGGTGGCGTGAGGCGGCCACCCTTGGCGGTGATCGCGCCGCAGTGCACGCAGTTGGAGGGGTTCACGTGCATCGTGACGATCTCGTCGGGATCGCCGCTTGCACTGACACCCTCCGGGAGTTCGTACACGGCAGCCGGGCACATGTTGACGTAGCCCACGGCCACCGAGCGCGGCAGCTGCTTCTGGACGCGGATGTGGTCGGGCTGGTCGTCGCGGGTGGAGTTGCCGGAGGCGAAGACGCTCGAGAGCTTGTCGAAGGTGAGCTCGCCGTCGGGCGCAGGGTAGCTCTTCGACTTGCCGCCGAAGAACAGGTCCTGCGACGCGTCGGAGTGGTTGGTCCAGCGCCCGCCGATCCGGCCGCCGGTGGCTTCCATGATGTTGACGATCGCGCCGCCGAGCCAGAAGCCCTTGTGGAACGGCTGCTTCATGTTGCGCGACCGGTACAGGTCGGTGCCGATCTGGCCGTTGCGCACCTGCACGTCGTAGCCGCGCAGGTTCACGCCGTCGAGCGCGCCTGCCTTGAGCGCGATGAACGCCTGGTTGGCGGCGATGATGCCGCTGCGCATCGCCAGGTGCACGCCCTTGAGCTTGGGGACGTTCACGAAGCCGGCGCTGTCGCCGGCGAGCACGGCGCCGGGCACGGTGAGCTCGGTGGGCAGGCTCCACCAGCCGCCCTCGGGGATCGTCTTGGCACCCCAGGCCACGCGCTCGCCGCCCTTGAGGATCCGCTGGACGAACGGGTGGGTCTTGAACTGCTGGAGCACGTCGTGGACGCTGAACTCGGCGTCGCGGGTATCGAGCCCGGTCACGAACCCGATGCAGACGTGGTCGTCGCCCATCGGGTAGATGAACGAGCCGCCGAACTCCTGGTACTTCGCCCCCTTGCGCAGCGGCCAGCCGAGCGTGTGCACGATCTGCAGGAGGGGGTTGGAGACCTTCCAGACCTCCTTCACGCCGAGCGCCCACACCTGCGGGTCGGCCTGCAGGCCGAAGTGGTTGATCGCGGCGGTGGCGAGATGGCCCTGGGTTCCTTCGGAGAGCACCGTGAGCTGCGCGTGCAGCTCGGCGCCCGGCTCGAAGTTGGGAAGCTCCTCGCCCTGCCTGCCGCGTCCCTTGTCGCCGGTGCGCACGCCCTTCACGGTGCCGTTCTCGACGAGCAGCCGGTCGGCGCTCGTCTCCGGGATCACCATCACGCCGAGCTCCTCGGCGCGCTCGGTCATCCAGCGGGTGAGCTGGGAGAGGCTGAACACGTGGTTGCCGTGGTTGCGGAAGGGGGGCGGCGTGGGAAGGCGCATCGCGAAGCGCTTCGTCATGAGGTACACGCCCTCGCCCTTCACCGGCTGCTGGTAGCCGCCGATCTGGTCGAGCGGGGTATCGGGGAAGAGCTCCTGGAGCGCGTCGGGAACCACCACGGCGCCGGAGAGCTGGTGCGCGCCGGGCGCAGCTCCCTTGTCGACGACGGCGATCGGCACCTCGCCGAGCGCCTCCTGCAGGTCCTCGCGCTCGTTGACGAGCTGGGCCAGCTTGATCGCGCCGGCGAGCCCTGCGGGCCCTCCGCCGACGAACAGCACGCCGACCTCGAGCCGCTCGTCCTCGGGCGCCTCGGGTGCCATCACGAACTCGTCGGGTGCGACGGGCGGTGGGTAGTTTGCAGGCTTCGCCATGGTGGTGCTCCTCCCCCTGCCCGGTCAGCCCTTACGGGCTGCGAGCTTCTCCTGCAGCTGCGGAACGATCGTGAACAGGTCGCCGACCACGCCGAAGTCGGCGAAGTCGAAGATCGGCGCGTGCGGATCCTTGTTGATGGCCACGATCGTGCCCGACGACGCCATCCCGACCTTGTGCTGGATCGCGCCGGAGATGCCGACTGCGATGTACAGCTTCGGCGCGACGGTCTTGCCGGTCTGGCCGACCTGCGTCGAGTACTCGTACCAGCCTGCGTCGACCACGGCTCGGGTGGTGGCGACTTCGCCGCCGAGCGTCTTGGCGAGGTCCTCCACGAGCGTGAAGTTCTCCGGACCGCCGAGACCGCGACCGGCACCGACGAGCACGTCGCTCTTGGTGATGTCGACTCCGCCGCCTGCGGCCTGCTCGATGCCGCCGAACTGCTGCGCGCGGCGTCCGGAATCGGGCACGTCGAGTGCCTCGCTGGCGCCGGGTGCGGCAGTCTCGAGCGGGGCGAACGAGCCGGCTCGGAAGAGCACGATGCCGCCGAACCCGTCGGTGCGGGTGAACCCGCAGCGGACGACGACGGTGTCGTCGAGCGAGGGCCGGTCGGCGACGAAGCCGCCGTCCTCGAAGGAGATCGAGGTGGCGTCGGTGTTGACGCCGGCGCCGAGGCGTCCGGCGAGGCCGCCGGCGATGTCGGCGGCGTTCACCGATGCGCCGGCGAGCACGACGCGGGCACCGGTCTTGTCGACTGCCGCGGCGAGTGCGTCGACCGCGCCGGCAGCGACCTGGAAGCGGTCACCGGCTGCGTGGTAGACGGTGTCGGCGGGGATCGAGCCGGCGGCCTGGTCGGCGCCCGGGCCGACGACGACTGCGGCGACCGGCATGCCGGCGCTGGCGGCGAGTTCCTTGGCTGCGCCGAGCACGCCGAGCGATGCGGGTGCCGGCGTGCCGTCGTGCTGCTCGACGAGTACGAGGATGCTCATGGTGTGATGCCTTTCTCGGGTTCCTCACGCGTGCGCAGGCGCGCCCGCACGTGAAGACATGGGTGGTCGTCGGTCAGACGAGGTTGCGACCTGCGAGGAATTCGACGATCTTCTCGGCGCCGGATCCGTCGTCCTCCACCTTCACGCCGCCTTCCTTGCTGGGCGGGGGCGTGAACGCCACGACGGTGGTCGCGGAGCCGGCGGTGCCGACCTGCGATGCGTCGAGGCCGAGGTCGCCGAGCCCGAGCGTCTCGAGCGGCTTCTTCTTGGCGGCCATGATCGCCTTGAGCGCGGGGTAGCGCGGCGTGTTGATCGCGTCGGAGACGCTGACGACCGCGGGCAGCGAGAGCGTGAGCTTCTCGTAGCCGAGCTCGGTCTGGCGCTCGAGTGCGACGTTGCCGCCGGCGAGGTCGAGCTTGCTTGCCTGGGTGGCGACCGGTGCCTCGAGCAGTTCCGCGAGCACGCCGGGGAGCGCCCAGCAGTCGGAGTCGCCCGACTGCTGGCCCATCAGGACGAGGTCGAAGGGCCCCTGCTTGGCGATCGCGGCGGCGAGCGCGCGGGCGGTGGCGAGGATGTCGCTGCCGGCGAGCGCCTCGTCGGTGACGAGCACTGCGTCGTCTGCGCCCAGGGCGAGTGCCTTCTGCAGGGTTCGGGTCGCGTTCGCGGGGCCCATGCACACTGCGGTGATGGTGGCATCGGCTGCATCGCCGCCTGCCTCCTTCAGCTGCAGCGCGGCTTCCATCGCGTGCGCGTCGTAGGTGTTCAGGACCTGGTCGCCTTCGCGGACCAGTCGCTTCGTGGCGTCGTCGTGGCGCCGCGGCACGTTGGCACCGGGCACTTCCTTGACGCAGACGGCAATCTTCACCGTGGTTCCTCCCTGTGGGACGGGAGGCCGCCGGGCATGGTTCACGCGTGCGCGCGGGCCGGCGCGACCTCCTCATCGCTGGCGCGCGTGAATATAGCGAAGCCGGCGGAGGTCGTTGACGCGTCGGTCAATTTACGGGGCAGGTCGGGTCGGTGGGGCGCACGCGGGACGTATGCACGAAAACCGCGGTTAGCGCGGGTTATGTACATACGTCGACCCAGATCAACACACCCCACGCGGGACGTATGCACGAAAACCGCGGATAACGCGGGTTATGTACATACGTCCACC
>JAGQUL010000258.1 GCA_020438525.1 Thermoleophilia bacterium
CCTGCTCGACAACGCCGCCCGCCACGGAACTGCGCCGGTGGTCGTGACGGTCCGCACCGCAGGCGCGCACGCCGTGGTCGACGTGGTGGACGCCGGCTCGGGATTGGACCCGGATCGGGTGGAGGCGCTGTTTGCGCCGTTCGCGCGCGCCGACGAGGCTCGTTCGCGGCCTGGATCGGGGCTGGGTCTGGGGATCGTGCGCTCGATCGCTCGATCGCTCGACGGCGATGCGTCGCTCGAGGTGCTTGCGGACGGGCGCACGCGCGCGCGGCTGCAGCTGCCCGCTACGGAGCGCTGACGCGCAACGCGCTGCGCCCACCGGTCGACAAGCAGGCGGGGGACTTGCTTGATCGTGCCGTTGGACATACCGCTGCGCGCGTCAACGCGCCTTGGCGAGCAGCTTGATGCCGACGCCGATCGCACCAATTCCGAGCGCGCCGCCAGCGACAGCGGCGACGGGTCGAAAGACCTTGTCGGGCCCGGCCGCGTCCTTGGTTCCGATCAGGTAGGCGGCGGATCCCGCCGCAAGCAGTCCGCCAGTCGCGATCGCGGCGATCCCCATGGTGTGTGAGTTCTTCGCGAGCAGCGCGGTCCAGCCCGCGACCATCATCCCGCCGATCCCGACGAGACCCCATGGCACGCCGCCGCCCTGCGCCGGTTCGGCCGATGTGTCGCTGGCGGCCGGATCGGTCGCTGCGGTCGTCGTGGCCTGCGTGGTCGTGGTCGGCCGCGTGCTGATCGTCGTCATGTTCCGTCCCTCGTCGATCCGTTCGTGAGTCCCGTCACCCGCGTGTCGACTCCGAGCCGCCTGACGTTGCAGGCCGCACGCGCGTCACGCTGCGCGGCCGCTCACTGCTGCGGCGGCGGCTCGGACGGCCGGTGCCGCGGCGATGGTGAAAGTCCTGCGAATTCAGCCCGTGGGCTGCGGCAGCGGGAATCGGCCCTGCGGATTGCGCCCGCTGAACAGGGCGACGGCCATGTCGATCTGCTGCTGCGGCGTGTAGGGGTCGCCGTAGCCCGGGCGGGCGGGCATCGCCTGCTTGATGCCCTTCAGGCGGTCGGCCATCGAGTCGAGCTCGTACCAGCTGCCGAGCGCGGCGGTCACCACGTCGAGCTGGTTCGCGACCGAGTACTGATCTCCGTACCCCGGTCGGGCGGGGAACACGTCCTTGACCGCCCGGGCCGCCAGGACGACCTCGGCACCGGTCCGTGCACCGTTCATGGCCGCCGATGCCACGCGCTGCTGGTCCGCCGCCGTATATGGATCGCCGTAGCCCGGGCGCGCCGGGAACTGCTCGGCCGCGGCCTTGAGGATCGGGGCGTAATCCGGCGGTGATGGGCGCTCCCACGACTCGCTGGTCGCCTGGTTCGTTCGGACTGCTGCCGCTGCTGTGAGGTTCATGCCGGGGATCCTGCCCCACGCGCGCAGGGGATCGACGGGTCCGCCGTGCACGTTGTCCTGCGCGGGCCACGGACGTGACCCGTGGGTGCTCTGGTGCGCCAGCGCTACTGCCCGTACACGAGCTGTCGCACGACGCCCGCCGCGAACGCGCATGCGACGAGATAGACCAGTTGCAGGTGCGGCTTCCACCACGGTCCCGACGACACGATCACGACCACGACCGTGACCGCGGCGAGCGCGGCGAGCGCGATCAGCAGCGCCGGCGAGTCCTCGGTCGTCAGGCCGATCGGCACACCGGCGATCAGGCACGTTACGACCCGCGCCGGCCGTACCTCGTATTCCGGATCCTCATCCACCGCAGTGCCGTACCCGATGCACCGGCATCCGAACGCGCGCGACATCGATGCGCCGGTTCAGCTGCTCGACCGGTGGCTCCCCAACGACGAAACCCCCGCCGCAGCGAGGGTTCCGGGTGAGTGGCCAGGGACAGACTTGAACTGTCGACCCCACGATTTTCAGGCCGGCTCGGTGACTGACTGGGACCGGCATTGGGGCGTAGATTCGGCGCAATGACGACACGCTCGGCGTGCCCGAGTCGTGCTTCAACGATTGCGAAGGGAATCCCAGCCGCAAGCGCAATGCTGGAGCCGGTAGCCCGCAGTCCATGGAGGTTCGTCAGCGCCGATCGTGTACTCCTCGCCGGGGTGCGGGATTCGAGAAGTGGAAAAGGACGAGACCCGAGCTGTCGATCCAGCCATTCGGCCGGCTGGCCGACGCTTCGGGCATCCGTAGGCACGGGCGGCCAGACGCCCGTGCAGCGACGGCCACGAGCTGCATCACGAACCACTGGCTTCGGTCCACTCCCGACGGTACGGCATGGTACATGTGGTCGCCACATCTCGTCCGTATCGACCGGTCGACGTTCGGAAAGCGCGCGACACTCCGATGCCGATGCGGATCGAAGTGCCGCGCGCGCGACCCGTCGCCGCTCGTAGCGAGCGATCCGTCCTCGAGTTGCTGAAGACCGGGACGATGGGCTCGACCTATGATTCCAACGACGCGTTCGAGATTGCGCACCGGCGCGAGGTCGAGACTCGCCTGGACACGATCGGACGCGGCTCCAATCGCGAAAAGACCGCATACGCTGCGCTGCTGTTCCGACCACACGACGGCCCGGAATCGCTCGAGCGGGGCGGCTTGGACTTCTACGGCCTCGTGTCGCTCGAGCTTCGGCCCGACGTCGCGGCTCGATCGACGTTCACGCCTGTCGACTCCTACAGCAGTCCCGCTCGGACGTTCGCGATCGAACAGCTGCCATACGTCGTGGCTGCGAATGCCATCCATCGCGATCCGGCACTACGCACCCCATCGAATGCAGCCAACGACGCGCGCGAGGGCGCAGCGCACATCCGCGCGTCGCTGACCGGACCGGCCCTCAGCCGACCGCTCACGATGATCGAAGCCCAGATTCGCGGCGGAATACGCCTCAGCGACGTCGCGAGCATCACGATCAGGGACACCGCCGATCCGACGCGCGCAAGGGAGATCCAGCGACTCGCGACCGCGGCAGGAATCCCGGTCGACGTGATCCCGTGATCTGGAATCACGCGAGGGCTTCCGAAGAGTGGCCAGGGACAGACTTGAACTGTCGACCCCACGATTTTTCAGGCCCACGCGCGCGTGGGCGAGGCGCGGCATGGACACGTGTATTCGGCGTCACGACAAGGCGGTCTGATCCAGTCCTTCGGTTTACCGTCGCCTAGTC
>JAGQUL010000259.1 GCA_020438525.1 Thermoleophilia bacterium
GACGTGGTGAAGACCGTGACCGGCGAGGAGGTCTCGATGGAGGACCTCGGCGGCGCGAGCGCGCACGGCGGCAAGAGCGGCGTGGCGCACGTGGTGGCGCCCGACGAGGAGTCCGTGATCCAGGACGTGCGTGCGTGGCTGAGCTACCTGCCGCAGAGCAACGCGGAGCAGCCGCCGGTGTATGCGTGTCACGACCCGCTCGACCGCGACTGTGCGGGGCTCGACACGCTCGTTCCGGAGAACCCCAACAAGCCGTACGACATGCACTCGGTGATCGGCGAGGTCTTCGACGCCGGATCGTTCTTCGAGATCCACGATCGCTGGGCGACGAACATCGTGTGCGGGTTCGCGCGCCTGGGCGGGCGCAGCGTGGGCGTGGTGGCGAACCAGCCGACGCACCTCGCGGGTGTGCTCGACATCGACAGCTCGACCAAGGCCGCGCGCTTCGTGCGAACGTGCGACGCGTTCAACGTGCCGGTGGTGACGTTCGTGGACGTGCCGGGATTCCTGCCGGGAACCGGCCAGGAGTGGGGCGGGATCATCCGCCACGGTGCGAAGCTGCTGTACGCGTACTGCGAGGCGACCGTGCCGAAGCTCACGGTGATCACGCGCAAGGCGTACGGCGGCGCCTACGACGTGATGGCGTCGAAGCACACTCGCGCCGACTTCAACCTGGCATGGCCGAGCAGCGAGATCGCGGTGATGGGCGCTGAGGGTGCGGTGAACATCCTCTACCGGCGCGAGCTGGCGGAGGCGTCGGATCCCGACGGTCGTCGCGCCGAGCTGATCGCCGAGTACCGCGAGCGGTTCGCGAATCCGTACGTGGCGGCAGAGCGCGGCTACGTCGACGACGTGATCCGCCCGCGCGACACCCGCCGAGCGCTCTCCGGCGCACTCGACGCACTCGGCAGCAAGCACCAGGACGGCCCCGCGCGCAAGCACGGCAACATCCCGCTCTGAGCCGACCCGTCGCTCGCGACCCGAGCGATGATGCGCGTCGGCGGTCGGGTGTCAGTCGTCGATCGCCTGGAGTGACGCGCCGATCGTCGCGAGCTCGTCCGGGCCGTAGGGGCCTGCGATCGTGAGCAGCGTGTTGCCCTGGCGCCACCACAGGCGGGGATTGCCCTGCTCGCCGACCACGTAGTGACCGGTGTACAGGCCGACGGTGACGGTCTGCTTGTCGGCGACCTCGCACTCGGCGCCGAACGGATCGGATTCGTCCCAGTCGCTCGCGAGCGTCGCTCGCGCGGGTCGAACCGTCAGGTCGATGTGCTGCAGGCCGCGCGACCAGCGCGCCTCGTACACGCCGGCGCTGCTCGGGAACGACGCCTCCGGGCCGAGCATCGCACCGCGCGGCGCGTCGCCGATGCCGGTGAGCCTGTATCCGGCGGGCAGCGACGACGGAAGCACCACCGGGAAGTTCACGTGCGTCGCGACCGCGAGCGCACCGCGTCGCATGAATCCGGTGTCGCGCACTTCGAACCCGCCATGCATGCGCAGCCGGGTGAAGTCCTTTGCGAACCCGCGTCGTGCCGTCACGGTGCGAACGACCGTTCGCTCGCCCGTTCGTCGCTCGATCACGCGAATCGGCACGAGCGTCGCCGGATGCAGGAACACCGTGCGCGTGCCGGCCGCGAGCCCGCCACAGTCGTTCGCCGCGAGCGTGGTCGTGCCGCGCAGCACCCGCCGCCCGTTGAGCACGACCTCCGACAGCACGTTCTCGCCCGCGCGCTGGCGCGCCACGAGCGGCCACGCCCAGTCCATCACGTACCGGTCGACGAGCTGCCCGCCGTCGGGCGACGCGAGGTGTGGTCGTCGCTCGACCGAGCCACCCATGACCCGACGCGGCACGCCGCCGCCCGACACGATGCGTGCGGGCAGCGCGTCGAACGTGTACCACTCGGGCCTCGGGTCGATCGAGTATCGCTCCGACACGCGCGAGCGGTTGGCGCCGGCCCAGTCGACGACCTGGAAGTCGCCGCGCGAGTCGCGCACCACGGCGTGCAGCCGCTGCCAGGTCGCGGTGGGACCGAACTCGGGTCCGCTGGCCACCGTCGCGCTCGCGCTCGGGGCACACGCAACCAGCGCTGCAAAGGACGACACGGCGAGGGCAGAGATCGATCGTCGAAGCATCATTGCGCGAACCTACTTGCTCGACAGCGCACTCGTCGACCGCACGTTCGCGAGCGACTCGGCCACACGCACCAGCTCGGCTCGCGACAACGGGGCCGTGAGCGTGTACATCGTCGCGCCGTCCCGCCACCACAGCCGTGCGCCGCCGAAGGCACCGAGCGTGTACGACCCCGCGTGCCCTGCCACCGTCGTGGAAATCCGCCGCGTGCTGCTGCAGGCGTAGCCAAACGGATTCGTCGTGTCCCACTTCGACGTGAGCGCGTTGCTGCCGGTCCTGATCGTCAGGTCGATCGTCTCGAGCCCACGCCGCCACTGCGCGGCATACATCGCGCCCGATTCCGGCAGCACGCCGTCGGCACCGAGCGACGAACCCGACGCGGCCATCCCGGTCAGCTCGAGCGAGAACCCCTGCGGCAGGTAGGTGGGCATCGCCACGTCGAACGGCTGGTCGAACGTCAGCACCTCCGCGGGGGTCGCCGGGATGAACTCGCCCGCGATCACCCGATGCCGTCCGGCATAGCGAATCGCCGGCATCGTTCCGGCCGCCGCGCGCAGTCGCACCGTGTCGATCCGCAGGTCGAGCTTGCGCGCGCGCACCACGAGCACGCGCAGCGGAACAAAGGTTCGTGGATCCAGCTCGATCGTCCGCGTGCCCGCGGGCAACCTGACGCATCCGATCGCGGGCTCCGCGGTGCGTGCACGCAGCACCATCCGGCCTCGGCTGCGTACCAGCCGGAACAGCGACTGGCCCGACCGCTGGCGCGTGATCGCGGGCCATGCGTAGTCGAGCAGCAGCGTCTGCAGCTCGGGCGTGCCGTCGGGCGCCACTCGATACTCGCCCCCGCGCACGAGGCCGTCGCGCAGCGCCCGGACCGAGCCGGTGCCGCTGATCGACCGATCGGCGTACGCGTCCGAGATGTTCACGAACTGGCCGTGCCGCGCGCGGTACGGCTCGATCGTGCGCACGCGGTTCGCGCCACGCCACTGGCTGAAGATCCGGTAGTGCATCCCGGCGTGCCGGTAGTCCAGCTCGAGCTGCCCCTGGTCGAGCTGCCGACGCGGGCCGAACGACTCGTCGGTCGCAATCGGCGCCGCGACCGCACACGACGCTGCGACCGTCAGCGTCGACGCCACGCCTGCTGCAAGGAACATGAATGATCTCGTCATGGTACGCATGCACGGATCCTCGCACTCGGCGCCCCTGCAGTGCCGGTAGGCTGGGCCGGATGGACACGAACGCCGCTGCACCCGCCCCTCCCTTCCGACGCGTGATGGTCGCCAATCGCGGCGAGATCGCGGTCCGGATCTTCCGCACGCTGCGCGACATGGGCATCGAGTCCGTCGCGATCTACTCGGACGCAGATCGCGACGCCCTGCACGTGCGCCACGCCGACCACGCCTACGCGATCGGCGGCGAGCTCCCCAACGAGAGCTACCTGCGCCAGGACGTGGTGCTCGACGTGGCACGCCGCGCGCAGGTCGACGCGATCCACCCCGGCTACGGCTTC
>JAGQUL010000260.1 GCA_020438525.1 Thermoleophilia bacterium
TATGCACAGCTGATGCTCGTGCGCGCCGTGGTGGACGGACTCGACTCCGTGCCCGAGGACGTGCGCGATGCTGCGATCGGGATGGGGATCGACCGCTGGACGATCCTCACGAGGATCGACATGCCGCTCGCGATGCCGGTGTTCCTGTCGGGCGTGCGGATCGCGGCAGTGACCGTGATCGGCATCGCCACGATCGGCGCGGTGATCGATGCCGGCGGGCTGGGCGAGCTGATCCTCCAGGGGATCCAGCGTGACCAGACCGACCGGGTGATGGCGGGAGCGATCGCCGTGACGGTGCTCGCGCTGGCTGCCGACTATGCCCTGGTGCGACTCGAGCGCGTGTCGCGGCCCTGGGTCAACTCGACCAAGGCGGGTGCCGCTTCCTGATGGGTGCACTGGGCGACACGATGCACGTACTGCTGCACGAGACCTCGAGCTGGTGGCCCCAGCTCGTCAAGCACGTGATGCTGAGCGTCACGGCGCTGGCGGTGTCGCTCGGGATCGGCATCCCGGTGGGCGCATGGCTCACGCGACGCGAGCAGTGGGCCTTCGCGGTGACGAGCATCGCCAACCTCGGCCGAACCGTGCCGTCGCTCGCCCTGCTCGCACTCGTCTATCCGTTCGTCGGGACCGGTGCGCTGCCTGCCGTGATCGCACTCGTGGCGCTCGGCGTGCCGCCGATCCTGCTCAGCACCTACACCGGCATCCGCGAGGTCGACGCCGACGTGCGCGACGCCGCCGCCGGGATGGGGCTCACGTCGATGCAGCGACTCGTGCAGGCCGAGCTGCCGGTGGCCGCTCCCGTGGTGCTCAGCGGCATCCGCACCAGCGCCGTGCAGATCGTAGCCAGCGCGACGCTCGCGGCGCTGATCGGCGGTGGCGGGCTCGGCGAGCTGATCATGGCCGGGCTCACCAACCTGCGCTACGACCTGCTGCTTGCGGGTGCGATCCTGGTGGCGCTGCTCGCTGCAGCGACCGAGCTCGGATTCGGCTGGCTCGAGAAGCGTGGGCTGCCCGAAGGGATCCGCCTGCTGCGCGCCACGCCCGCGTCGGAGGCGCTCGGCTACACGGCCGGCAGCGGAATCGATCGGCGCCGCTGGAAGCTGATCGTGCTCGCAGGCGCAGTGGGCGCCGCCACGCTGGTCGGTGCCGGATCGATGGCGAGCGGGATGATCGCCGGGATCGGCATGCCGAGCGTGAACGCCGGCGGTCCCCTGCCGAAGGTCGTGGTGGGCTCCAAGGACTTCACCGAGAGCATCGTGCTGGCGGAGCTCTACTCGCAGGCGCTCGAGGCGCAGGGCCACCCGGTCGAGCGGCGGTTCGGACTTGGCGCGACGGCCGTGGCGGACTCGGCACTGCAGCGCGGCGACATCGACGTGTATCCGGAGTACACCGGCACGGCGCTCGTGGCGGTGCTCGGCAAGGACATCCCGACCGTCGAGACCGACGGTGGCGGCGGAGACGGCGGGTCGTCGTCGCCCATCGCCGGGCAGGACGCGTTCGCGCTGCTCGATGCCAAGGTCGAGAAGCAGGTTCGCGCGGGCTACGGAAAGCGCGACACCGAGGTGCTCGCGAGCACGCCGTTCAGCAACGGCAACGCGATCGCGGTGACGAAGAAGACCGCAGCCAGGTACGACCTCGAGTCGCTGAGCGACCTGGCCGCGGTGTCGTCGAAGCTGCGGTTCGGGTCGATCCCCGGATTCGAGACCCGGGCCGACGGCCTGAAGCTGCTCAAGCACGTGTACGGGCTGAAGTTCGGGAAGGTGCAGACGCTCGAGAACGGCATCAAGTACAAGGCGCTGATGGACGGCAAGGTCGACGCCGTGTACGGCTTCGAGACCGACGGACAGATCGCGCGCAACGACCTGGTGGTGCTGCACGACGACAAGGCGGCGTGGCCGCCGTACCACGCGGCGCCGATCGTCGGCGGCGGGTTCGCGGCGAAGGCCGGGCCGGCGTTCGGACCGACGATGGATGCGGTGACGCGGCTGCTCGATGCCAAGACGATGCGTCGTCTCAACGATGCGGTCGACCACGACAAGCGCGAGCCGGCGGACGTGGCGAAGGAGTTCCTGCACGAGCACGGGCTGGACGCCAAGGGCCCGCGACCGAAGGTGCGCGTGGCGAGCAAGGACTTCACCGAGCAGTACCTGCTGGGCGAGCTCTACGCACAGGCGCTCGAGGCGCGCGGCTACCCGGTCGAGCGCCGTCTCGGACTGGGCGCCACTGCGGTCGCGGACGGCGCGCTGCGGCGCGGGCAGGTCGACATGTACCCCGAGTACACCGGCACGATGTGGACCGCGGTGCTCAAGAAGTCGGTCAAGCCCGGCACGCCGGCGTCGGCGTTCGCGAGCGGCGTGAAGAAGCCATATGCCAAGCGCGGCATGACCGTGATGGGCGCTACGCCGTTCAGCAACGGCTATGCGATGGTCGTGACGAAGCAGACCGCCGACAGGTACCACCTGAAGACGCTGAGCGACGTGGCGAAGGTCGCGGACAAGCTGCAGCTCGGCGCCGACCCGAGCTTCACCACGCGCGAGGACGGCCTGCCCCTGCTCAAGCAGGTGTACGGAATGCAGTTCGGTAAGGTCAAGACGCTCGAGAACGGCATCAAGTACAAGTCGGTGGGCGACGGCGCGGTGGATGCCGTGCTCGGCTACGAGACCGACGGGCAGATCAGCGCCGACGGGCTCGTGTCGCTGGTCGACGACAAGGCGGCGTGGCCGGCGTACCAGGCGGCGCCCGTGGTGAGCTCGAAGTTCGCGAAGCAGGCCGGTCCCGACTTCGCCGCGACGCTCGACTACGTGTCGTCGCTGCTCGACACGAAGACGATGTCGAAGCTGAACGCGAAGGTCGACGTGGACGGGCAGGACCCCGCCGACGTGGCCCGCGAGTTCCTCGCCTCCCACGGCATCCTCACCTGACGTGTGAGGCAGGCGTCGCGACCATCGTGACGCCTCCCCCCGCCCCCCCCGGGTGGTCAGGCGTCGTCCACGACCGGGTTGCCGTTGCGGTCGGTGTGGTCGTAGCGGACGGTGGGAGTCTCGTCGAGCACGTGGACCTTCCGCGCGACCGCCTCGCCCTTCGACTCCACCGACTGGGTCGGCTTGTCGAGGAACGAGAACGCATCCATCTCGTTCGCCGCGCCGACCAGGCGCGTCACGGCTGCACCGATCGCGGTGCCGAATCCGGGCACGAACGACAGGGCGCTCGCGATCACGTTGACGATGCCCGAGCGCGCCGTTCGCGACCCGAACACGGAGAGCAGGCCGTCGTCGTGCGACTGCAGCTCGTTCCAGCCCTGCCAGATCTGCCCGATGCCGCCGGCGATGCCGGCGAGCGGCAGGATCTTGCCGAGCACGCTGGAACCCGTGGCGATGATGCCGGTTCCGCGCGCGGCGTAGTTGAGGCCGGCCTGCGCGAACTGGTACCCGGCGAGCAGCACCTGCTGCTCCGCGCGGCCGAGCCGCTCGTCGCGGTGCCCGGTGATCGACTCGGTCACGTTCGTGAGGATCGTCGAGATCGCCGCGGTGGGTCGGTCGGGGGTCACGCCGTCGAGCCAGTCGCGGTCGTGGCCGGTGCCGTCGGTGGCGGGCGGTGCTGCGACCTGCGGCCCCTGGTCGGGCTTCACCACGTCGAACGCGGGCAGGCCGGCATCGATGCGCGCGCGCACGCTCGCGACGTACGACGACGCCCATGAGCTCGCTGCCTGCGCTGTTGCCTGGACCGTCATGGGTCCGCGACTCCGCCCGATTCGTCTACCTCGACCTCTCCGCCTGCTCTTCGCGCGCGTGCAGGGGAATGTTGCGGATCAGGCCACGATCTGGCCGGCCGAATCGTCGTCCTTCACCGGGAGCTGGCGGGTTGATCCGGCGAGCATGACGCCGATCGCCAGCACCACCACGATCGCGGCGAGCGCGTCCCGGATCCCGACGTGGTCGGCGAGCAGGCCGATGAACGGCGGACCGGCGATGAACGCGGTGTATCCGATCGACGACACAACGCTCACGCGCGCCGCCGCTCGCGCCGGGTCATCGGATGCCGCGCTCATCGCGACCGGGAACGCGAGCGAGATCCCGAGCCCCCACACCACGCATCCGGCGATCGCGACTCCCTGCGATCCGCCCCAGGCGAGCATCGACACGCCTGCGATCGCAAGCGTCCCGTAGGCGCGCAGCACCGAGGACCGGTTCCAGCGGGCGAGCACCCACGGCGCGATCAGCCGCGACACGGTCATCGTCGCCACGAAGCAGCCGAACGCGAACGCGCCCAGCACCGCGCCTGCTCCGTGCCCGTCGATCAGCGTGACCGCGATCCAGTCGCTGCCGCTGCCTTCCGTGAACGCCGCGCAGAAGACGAAGCCCCCGATCAGCAGCGTTCGCGGCTCGCGCCACGACTCGAGCGCGATCGCTCGGCGGCGACGCGAGGACTCCCCGCGCGCCACCGGATCCACCTCGCGCACCGCCGGCAGGAACGAGCGTGCCGCCACGATCGCGGATCCGGCGGCCACGATCGCGAGCACGCCGAGGTTGGTCGTGACGCCGATCCCGAGCGCGATGCACGCTGCTCCGGTGCCGGCGCCAACCACGGTTCCCACGCTGAAGCTGGCGTGGAAGCGTGCCATGATCGCGCGCGCTGCTCGTCGCTCGACCGCTGCGGCCTCGACGTTCATCGCGATGTCCCACGTGCCGCCGCCGGCGCCGAACAGCAGCAGCCCGAGCACGGTCGCAGGGACCGATTCGCGCTGACCGAATCCAGCCGTGCAGATCCCGGCGGCTGCCACCACCGCTGCCAGCTGCACCGTTCGGGCAGAGCCCAGCCGCATCACGACCACGCCTGCGAACGGCATCGCTGCGAACGAGCCCAGTGCACCCGCGAGCAGCACGAGCCCCAGCTCACCGGCATCGAGCCCGAGCGAGTCGCGCACCTGTGGGATGCGCGCGACCCAGCTGGTCCACGCCAGCCCCGCCATCAGGAACGTCACGTGGACCGCGACGATCGAGCCGCGGAGGGAGCCGGTCACCCGGTCGCGTCCGGCGGATGCAGGTCGAACCGCTTCGAGATCGGCTTCACGCACTGGTCCTCGACGAAGTCCATGCCGTGCTCGGCTGCGATCGCGCGTGCCTCGTCGGAGCGGATCCCGAGCTGCAGCCACACCGCTCGCGCGCCGATCGCTGCCGCCTGTCGCGCCACGTCGGGCGCGTCGGCAGCCGGCCGGAACACGTCGACCAGGTCGACCGGTCGAGCGATGTCGGCGAGCGTCGCGACCGTCGGGATCCCGGCGACCTCGTCGGCGAACGGGTTCACCGGGATCACGTCGAAGCCGCGCCGCACGAGCTCCATCGGCGCGGTGTGCGACGGCTTGTCCTGGTTCGCGCTGAAACCGACCACCGCGATCGTGCGGCTGCGGCCAAGCACTGTGGCGGCGTGGTCGGGATCGTGCGGGTCTGGCATGCCCTGGGCATCGGTGGCGTGGGAGTCGGTGTGCATGCCGGGAACGCTATCGCGCCGACCGCCCACGCCGAGGAAGTTTCGCATGGCATGGTCGGAAGCCGATCCTGTGATGCGAAACTCCCGGCACGTCGGGCTGCCGTGTCTGCATCGGTGCCACCTCGCTCGCGAACACGCGAATCCAGCACCGTCGGTGTCGACACGAAAACCATGGAAACTCCTGACGGATCGTTTGCAACTGCCGCCTCCCCCACCGACCGCGCGCCGATGGTCACCGAACGCGAGCGCGCCGCGTTCCTCGGCTCGAGCCCGGCGCTCGAGCGCCTCCCCACCCCGGCGCGCTGGGAGCTCGCCCGGATCGGCACCGAGTCGGACCTGCCGGGCCGATCCGTGATCGATCCGGCGACGCTCGACCAGGTGCTCGTCGTGCGCGACGGCGAGCTGCTGGTCGTGCGCCCCGATCCCCTTCCCGGCCAATGGGTGGACGACGACGGCCTGGCGCGCGACGCGGCAGGCGCTCGCATCATGGTCGATCCGGTGACCGGCGGTCGGGTGGTGGGGCGCCTCTACCCGGGCGACATCGTGGGCTGCCCCGTGCTGCAGCAGCACGACCTCACCGGCTGCGTGCTTCGAGCCGGGACCCTCGGCACGCAGGTGACGGCGGTCGAATCCGTCGCGTTCCACCTCGTGCTCGCGAGGGTGCTGCTCGCGTGCCCCGAGCTCGACGAGCTCGAGCCCGGCGCCGAGGTCGACGTGCACCGGATGGGGCTCTACAACGACCTTCCCATGCGCGATCTGGCCTGCGTGATGCAGGACGCGCGGCTCAGCTCGTTCCGACCGGGAGACACGGTCGTGGCGCAGGGCGAGTGCGGCGATCGGTTCTTCGTCGTGCTCGACGGGTACGCGATCGTCGAGCGCGACGGCGCGATCGTGGCGCGGCTCGAGCGAGGCAGCCACTTCGGCGAGCTCGCACTCCTGCGCGACGCGCACCGCGCCGCGACGGTTCGCGCGACCGCGCCGATGCGCACGTGGTCGATCAGCCGAGACTCGTTCGACCGGATCCTCCGCCATCGCCTTGCGCCGCGCGCCGATGTCGCGACGCGCGACCTCGCGCAGGGAATCGGTCCAGGCGGTGCGTGGGGCTCGCCGCTTGCCGCGCGGCTGCGGCGGCCCTGACCATGCACGTCGCCTAGCCGGTGCCGTGGCCGTCCGCGTCCTCGCGGTACGAGGCCTCGAGCGCCTTGCGGACGGCGACGCGTGCGCGATGCCGCGCGGCAAGGCTCGCGGCTCGCGGCGCCGGTGCGCCGATCACGCGCTCCTGGTCGTCGCCACCGCCCTGCGTGCCGTCGGGCGACAGCGCCGGCTCGTCGATCCGGATCTCCACCGCGGGTACGTCGAGCGCCTCGCACACGGTCGTGAGCATCCGAGTCTCGCGCGGGTCCTCGCGCGAGTCGGCGGCAGCCACGCGCGCCAGGTCGAGCGCGACGAGGCGCGCGATCGCGGGACGCCTGGCCAGCGCATGCAGCTGCGTCGTGAGCTGGTCGAGGTTCGGCGGCGATGCCAGCGATGTGCGCGCAAGCTGCTCGAGCTGCTCGAGGTCCTCGGCCGGCATCGACGTGCGATCGATGAACGCGAGCACCTCCTCCACCTCGACCTGCGCGACCTGCTCGTCCACCGCGGCCATCGCAACGAGCAGCTGCAGGTGCAGCGACGCGAGCTCGAGCGTGTACGCGCGATCGCGCGCGGACTCGCCGCCCTGTCGCGAGCGCCTGCGCTCGAGAAAGCTGGGAAATCGCCGACCTGTCTTGTTGCCACGCATCGCAGTCGTGGTGATACCACGCCACGCACCTGCGGAATCCTCAGGCGCGGTCGCCCACGACCGCGAACCGCACCGGGTAGTCGCCGTAGGTGTCGCGGATCAGGTGGTCGAGCTTCGCAGCGGTCTCCGCGGTGTCGACCTCGAACAGGTAGGCGGCCTCGTCGTCGCCGATCGTGCCGTCGCCGTCCACGTCATACGCCGATTCGATGACCTGCGACTGCACGCCGGGAAGGCCGGTGGCGAAGTAGTTCTCGTCGCCGGTGAACCACGTCGGCTCCGCAGGGGCATGATCGGAGGTCTCGACGATCAGCTTCACCCCGTCGACCACCGGCTCGAGCATGCCTGCAGCGGCGTCTGCGACGAGCTGGTCGTCCGCGCCGTCGAACCAGGTGTCATGGACCACGACCTTCACCGTGTCGGGGCCGACCGGCTCGAGGCGCGCGATCGGATTGTGCTCGCCCTGCGTGAGCCAGGCGTGCTTCGTCGCGAATGCCAGCGCGGGCGATATCGGTGCGGTGAGCTGCATGGGGGATCTCCGGCGTTGAATGGAGTGCAGTCCCCGAACCGGCTGCACGGTGCAGCACGATGGTGGACGACGACGACCATGCGTGCGACGTTCGAGCCCGCCGCGCGCCCGGTGCGGCCACACGCTGGGCCGGGTCTGTCGCGCGTGGTCAGTGATCGAGCGTGGCGTAGGCGCGCATGCCTGCGTCGTCGAGCCGGAAGTCCTTGGTCGCCACGTCGGGGTTGTTGCCCTCGGAGTTCCAGTACATCGCGCCGATCACGCGGGCGAAGTCGGGATTCGTCTTGAGCTGGTTCGCCGCATCGGCGAGCCAGCGAGCCTGCGCGCCGGGGTCGCCTGCGTGCTGGACCGTGCCGAGCTCGGGCAGCAGCACCGGCTTGTCGATCCCCTCGCGCTTCATCCAGTCGATCACCGGCTGCATCTGCTGCGCGAAGCTCGAGTCCTTGCCGTTCCAGCCCATGTTGTAGGTGTCGGCGCCAATCACGTCGACGTACTGGCTGCCGGGATAGAACGCGGAGACGCGATCGACGTTGGGCTGGAAGCCGTAGCCGGTCATCGTCCACACGAAGTTGATCGGACCTCCCTGCTTCGAGGTCGCTCCGAGCTGCTCGGCGAGCTGGTAGACGTGTCGCCACGCCGCCGCGAAGTCGGCACCGCTGCCACGCTGCGCGTTCTGCTTGCCGTCGGCCTCGTGGTTGAACGCGAAGAAGACCTTGCCGCCACCCTCGTCACGAAGGCTCTTCAGGTACTGGATCAGCTGCGCGTCCTGCTTGCCGCTGGCGATGTCCTGCCAGGTGCCCTCGGGCTTGAGGCTCGTGAACAGCGTGTGGCCGCTCGCGACCGCAGCCTTCTCCTTGGCGCTCAGCTGGTACTTGTGGTCGGCCATCCGGTCGAAGAAGCGCACGAGCTCGGCCTTGCGGCCGGTGACCGACTCCATGCGGTCGAGGTCGTTGGAGTTCCACCCGAGCAGGAAGTTGCCGTCGTAGGCGCTCGCA
>JAGQUL010000261.1:0-121 GCA_020438525.1 Thermoleophilia bacterium
CGAGGAGATCATCGAGGGGATCCGCGGGGAGCTGCGCGATCGCGTGAAGGAGCTCGACGCGGCCGGAAAGATGCTCGAGAGCCATCGCCTGCAGCAGCGCACCGAGTACGACCTGGAGATG
>JAGQUL010000261.1:354-764 GCA_020438525.1 Thermoleophilia bacterium
CGCTTCGACGAGTTCCTCGAGACGATCGGGCAGGCAGTGTTCGTATCGGCCACGCCGGGACCGTTCGAGCTCGAGAACTCCTCCCACATCGCCGAGCAGGTGATTCGCCCCACCGGGCTGATCGACCCGCCCGTCGACGTGCGACCGACCGCGCACCAGATGGACGACCTCATGAACGAGGCGCGCCGCGTGGTCGAGACCGGCGGTCGCGTGCTGGTCACGACGCTCACCAAGAAGATGGCGGAGGACCTGACCGACTACCTGCTCGAATCCGGCTTCCGCGTGCGCTACCTGCACAGCGAGATCGACACGCTCGAACGCATCCAGGTGATCCGCGGGCTGCGCATGGGCGACTACGACATCCTGGTCGGCGTGAACCTGCTGCGCGAGGGGCTGGACCTGCCCGAGGT
>JAGQUL010000261.1:816-7408 GCA_020438525.1 Thermoleophilia bacterium
CGCTCATCCAGACGATCGGTCGCGCGGCACGCAACGTCGAAGGCAGGGTCGTGATGTACGCCGACAAGGAGACGAACGCGATGCGCGAGGCGATCTCCGAGACCGATCGCCGCCGCGAGAAGCAGGTCGCCTACAACGAGCAGCACGGGATCGTGCCGACCACGATCAACAAGGGCGTCAGCGACATCGCCGAGTTCCTGTCGCTCGACACGGGATCAGTGGCGGCGCTCGGCGCAGAGCGCGGCGACGGCGGCGTGCTCGCCGGCACGACCGCTGGCAGCGTCAAGCGCGGGCCCAAGGCGCCGGTTCCGGACGGGCCCGGCGGCGGCGGCACCGGCGGGCGCGTCCGCAAGGCCGGCAACACCGCGATCGTCGCGCTCAGCGACGAGGAGCGCCACGCCAGGCTCGTCGACCTCGAGGAGAAGATGCTCGCGGCCGCCGAGGAGCTGCGCTTCGAGGACGCCGCCAAGCTGCGTGACGAGATCCGCAAGCTGACCGCCGCAGGCGCCTGACCTGGGCAGGAACCGCCGCTTCCGCGTCGAAGCTGCAGGCATGTCGAGCGTCAAGGCACCACCTGTCGTGATCCTGGGGATCATCGCGCTGTTCCTGTACTGGGTCGTGCAGGACCCGGTCGGCGCAGCCGCGATGATCCATGGCGTGTTCGACTGGCTGCTCGGGTTCCTGCAGCTGATGGCCGAACGCATCGTCCAGTTCCTGAGCGCCCTCACCTGAGGCTGCGGCAGCCATGCGGCCCCGACTGCCACGCATCCGCCGCGGCGGACTCCACCGCTACCTCGGCGACGGCGAGCACGTGCTCGTCTCGACCCGTCAGCACCCGTTCGCGCTCGTCAGCGCGGCCACGCAGACCGCCGCGCTCGTCGTCCCGCTCGCGATCGCCGCATGGGGGATCGCCGGCATCGAGCCGCTCCGCGGCGAGATCGGCGCCTGGCTGCTGCGAATCCTCTTCCTCGTGATGTTCGCGTTCGTCGCGCGGCTTGCATGGCGCGTGCTGGAGTGGGAGCTCGAGCGCGTGGTGGTCACCGACGAGAAGGTGATCCACGTCAGCGGCGTGCTCGGGCGCCGGATCGCATCCACCCCGCTCGCGAAGGTCAGCGAGTTCACGGTGCGCCAGCCTCTGCTCGGTCGCGTGTTCGACTACGGCTCGCTCGTCGTGGACGTCCCCGGCGGCCGCGACGACGCGCTGCACGGCGTGAAGCACCTGCCGGACCCGGCCGGCATCTACCGGCTCGTGAGCGACCAGGCACGACGCGGACGCGTGTCCGAGGGTGGCGGCATGCGCGATCGTGCTCCGGCACCGAGCGACGACGACCTGCGGCGCATCGACCAGCGCGTCGTCGTCCAGCCGGGCCCCGGCCCGATCGCAGACGCGATCCCGCCACGCCCTGATCCCTGGCAGCCCGTGCTCGGCGACGACGACTTCGACCACACGATCCGGATCCCCCGCGTTCCGCCGCCGGATTGCTGATGGTTCTGCGGCGATTCGGGGTCGCCTAGGGTCGCCCGGGGTCGCCCGGCGGGACTCATTCAAGCGAGGCGGCGCGGATGCCGATGCCACTCGCATGGAGTTCCTGGACACGTGGGCGCTACGAGCGCGCGCCGCGTGCACGGCCGTGGCCGTGTGTGCGCTGGCGTGTGCGATCGCTGCGTCGGCACGTCCGGCCGGGGCTGCGTCGAGCAGCGTCACGGTCACGCTCGACGTTGCCAGCTCGCTCTCGTTCTCGCAGTCGTGCATCTCGTCCGGTGCGACCTCGCTCGGAGTGGTGCAGCCGGACACCACGGCAACCACCGCGACCGGATCCGGCGCGTGCCAGATGTCGTGGTCGTCGTCGAACGACACCTCCCGGCTGCGCATGGTGATGTCGGATCGCACCGCGCCCGCCATGGCCAAGGCCGGCAACAGCTGGTCGAACGGCAAGTCCGGGAACAACATGATGCTCGGCATCCATGCCTACGACGCCAACATCGTCTTCGGCAGCTCGGAAGCTGCACAGGTCACCCGCAGCAACGACGGAGGATCGACCTGGGTGACGCAGACGCTGCCCACTACCCACTGGCTGTTCGACATCGAGCCCGAGCCGGGCAACAGCGACCGCTGGGTCGTCGTCGGCGGTGACGGCTTCGTCGCGTCGACGGCCAACGGAGTCAGCTCGCTCCCGGGCAACGCGACCTGGACCAACCACAGCGCCGCGCTGCTGGCTGCAGGCTGGCCGACGACCGCCGATGTCCAGGGCGTCGCCGTGATCGACGCCACCACGTGGATGGTGGGCGGCGACAGCGGCTGGATGGCGCGCACGACCAACGGTGGTACCAGCTGGACCGTCTACCAGAAGACCGGAATCGGCGAGGTCACCGACATCGATCGGATCTCGTCGACCGAGTACGTCGCCTCCACCGGCGGAGGCGGTCTGGCTCGAACCACGACGAGCGGTGTGAACGCGGCAGCATGGAGCGAGATCGCGCCGTCGAACGGCGACTGGCAGGTCCACACCGACATGGTGGTCGCAGACGCGACGCACGTCTACGTGGCATCGCGCGTCGGTGCGATCTTCCGATGGAACGGAACGACCTTCGACGAGCTGCCCGACCCCAATGGGATGGCATCCCGGCTGCAGGCGGTGGCGTCGAGCACTGCCGCCCCTGCGACGCTCTGGGTGTCCGGCGACCACGGAATCACGTTCAGGTCCACCGATTCCGGTGCGACGTGGACCCGGCAGCACGCCACGTCAGGCTCCACGATGTATGCCGGCACGGCGATCGACGGCTCGACCGCATGGTTCGGCGCCAGTAACAACGAGGTGGTGAAGACCACGAACGGCGGCACCGGGTGGAGCATCGTCAAGGAGAACGCGACCTACCGTGCGCATCTCTCGATCGACGCGGATCCCGACGACGGATCGATCGCCGTCTCGGTCGGCGGCTCGGGAGCGGCGTACCGGACGACCAACAAGGGCGGATCATGGACCAGCATGCCGACCGGCGTCACCACGAACCTGTACGACGTCACCTATGCCTCCTCACAGGTGGTGTGGGCAGTCGGCGAGGGCGGAGTCATCATCCGTTCGACCGATGGCGGCCTGACGTGGACCACCCAGCACTCCACGGGCCCCGCGCTGCGTTCGGTGACGGCAGTCGACGAGCAGGCAGCCTGGGCCGTCGGTGACTCGGGCACCGTGCTCGCCACCACGAATGGCGGCGCGACCTGGGTCGCGCAGGTCTCCGGAACCTCGCAGGACCTCGTCAACGTCGCTGCGATCTCGCGAACCAAGGCGGTGTTCCTGGGGGGCGGGCCTCGCATTCGTCGCACCGTCGACGGCGGCGCGACCTGGGTCGCGCCGACGACCGGTCCAAACGACGTGTGGGAGGGACTCGTCGCCCAGGTCAGCGGCACGTACTACGCGGCGTCGTACTTCGGGCGGGTCTACCGCAGCACCGACTCGGGGGACTCGTGGACGCAGGTCGGGCAGGGGTCGGGCGAGGACGTGGACCTCGACATCGCCGGCAACACGCTCGTCATGGCCGGCTTCCACGGCAATACCCGACGATCCATCGATGGCGGCGTGACCTGGACCAGCAACGGCGGCGTGGGGCGCGGGCTGATGGCCATCGCAGCGGTCGACGCGAACTCCCAGTACGACGCAAAGAACACCGGCAGCATCTGGGATACCGACGAATCCGCGCTCGCGGCGAACCAGATCTCCGACTACGGCGGCGGCAACACGTTCGCGAGCGGGTCGTCGACGAGCACGTTCGGTATCTGCCTGCAGTCACTGGCCGGCGCGACCGTCGATGCGCCGTGGGTCGTCGATGGTGGGACGTGCACGGCGAACGACGCCGACCCGTGGCGGGCAGTGCCGACCGCGATGACGAACGTCGCGAGCTCCGCGCTTGGGGTGACCGGCACCGCGACCTTCGTGTTCGGCGCTCGACCACGAGCCGACCAGCCCTCGGGTACCTACACGGCCGGCGTCACGTTCGAGGCGATCGCGCCCGCGGTATAGCTCGGACGCTCCGCGACGACGCGACCTACGTCGGTCGGGTCGCAAGCTCGACGTGGAACGCGGACCCGCCACCAGGGCGGTCCTCGATCCACGCACGACCACCGTGCACGCGTGCGAACTCGGCAACGAGCGACAGCCCGACGCCGCTGCCGGGCATCGAGCCGCTGTTCGAGGCTCGAGTGAACGGCTCGAATATCGAGCGCTGCTCGTCGACCGGCACTCCGGGGCCGCGATCGAGCACCGTGATGCCGATCGTGTCGCCGAGCTCGAGCTTCACCACGATCGGTTCGTCGGACGGGGCGTACTTGCGGGCATTGCCCACGAGGTTCTCGACGATCCGGCCGACCTTCACGGGATCCACCGGCGCGATGCCGTGCTCCAGCTCGAGCGTGACGGCGCCGTCGTCGAGGGCGAGGTCGTCGATCGTGGTGCGAACGAGCGCAGCCAGGTCGGTCTCGACCCGATCGATGGCAGTGCCTCGACGCACGCGGTCGAGGTCGAGCAGGTCGACGAGCAGCCGGTCGAGCCGCTGCGCCCCGGCGACCACGTGATCGAGCATCTGGGCGCGTTGCTGCTCGTCGAGCTCGACTGCGTGATCCTGCAGGGTCGTGGTGAGCCCGAGGATCGTCGTGAGTGGCGTACGCAGCTCATGTGACACGGCAATCAGGATGTCGTCCTTGAGTCGACCCAGCCGACGAAGCTCGTCCGCAGCCTCGCGTTCGCGCTCGACGGCATCGCGCAATGCTCGCTCCGCGGCAACCCGGTCGGTGACGTCCTGAACCGTTCCACGCGCCGGACCCGAATTCGCGTCGGCCGCTGAAGGCGCCGACCGGACGTGGAAGCTGCGATGGTCGGTACCCGCAACTTCCACGTCGAACTCGATCATCCCGTCCGTCGTCTGCGGTGCTGCGATCGCGTTGGCGATCGCGCGTTCGATCTCGTCGCGATCAGCTCCGAGCATGCGGTCGAGCTGCGGGTCGGGGAGAACGCGCTCGAGTGCGGGGTCCCACGTCCACGCGGCCAGGCGCGACAGACGCTGGGCCTCGACCAGCTCGGCCTCGCGCGAACGGAGTCGATCGACGGCCTGGAGGCGGGTCATTGCCAGGTTCGCCGTGGTGACAACCGTCAGCAGCAGCTCCAGCTCCTCCTCGCCGAACGCGGGCGTCGCAGGCGACACCGCGACGAGCAGCGTCTCATCCCCGAACGCCACGCACGCGATCGACTCGACGAACACGAGCTCTTCAGGTTCGGTCCGAATCGCCCTCGCATGCGCTGCTGCGTCCTGGGCGGTGACGTCCGGGATACCGGACGCCGACTGCACCGAACCGTCGCCCGCCACGAGCGCGACGCCATGGCCGCCGACCAGCCTGGACGCCGCGGGCAGCAGCGCCGGGCCGACCAGCTCGGGGCGCTCGACGCGAAGAACGTCGGCGATCGCCTTTCGAAGCGACGAGCGATCCCTCCGCGACCAGCGTGAGCGGATGGTCGCCGGCGGCGAGTAGCCGATGAACGCGAGGATCGTGCCGGCGATCGTGACCGTTGCCCACGCGGGGACGAGGTCCTCGCCACCTCGCGTCGACCGTACGATGTTCGCGATCACCAGGAACACGATGCCCAGCGCGATCGACTGGAGGCGCGCGCGAACGAGCGCTGGCGTACCTGCGCTGGTTCGTACCAGCAGGACGATCGAGGCGATCGAGAGAACGAGCCACTGGAGTGACTCCACGCCGATCAGCACCGACACTGCCGGCCTGCGTGCGCCGTCGATCGTGATCTGGTCGATCACCAGCAGCAGCCAGATTGCGATTACCACGGTGGAGGCCGTTGCGGCGAGCGACAACCAACGTGGCGTGGGGCACAGTGAGCAGGCGAAGCCGAAAAGCGCCCTCGGATACACGATGACGGGCAGCAGCGACAGCGCGAACGCGAGGTCGGAGACCGACGCGGGTGTCGAGGTGTCGAGCCACAGCAACGCGTTCGCGGGGATGAGGGTGGCGAACGTGATTCCGAACCACCACGCCGTGGCTGAGGGCACGCGTGCGGACACGATGTCGACCACTGCGCGCAGTACGACCAGCCCGTGCACGAGCAGCAGCGCCGTGATGAACGTGGTGTCGGATCCCATCGATACCTCGAGCGGCATCCTACTGCCCGCATCGGGAAGATCGAAGGCCCGCCTCCGGGACGGTGGAGACGGGCCTTCGTGAAAGGTGCAGCTGCCAACCGACTGGTGACGGGACGGTCGGATCGTGCTGGGAGCCGCGATGGCGAGGACTATGTGTCCGGTGTTTTCGGCGGTTGGCCCGGGACGATGGGCCGAAGGGACGCGCCGGTGAAACCGTGGGTGGAAGCTCCTCGCTGCTTCCTGTGCCTTCACTATGCGACACGGCCAGCCCTGGCGAATCGGTACTACCTACCTATTTTTCAAGGGGGTACGTACGTATCCGGAATTCCACGGTTGCATGCGGCCTCGCGCGCCTGAATCGAACGTATGTTCGCGCCTGCTTGCGGATCGGGCTAGTATGCATCCCATGCATGAAGAGATCGTGGTGCGCGGCGCGCGCGAGCACAAC
>JAGQUL010000261.1:7488-8852 GCA_020438525.1 Thermoleophilia bacterium
GCCGAGGGGCAGCGGCGCTACGTGGAGTCGCTGAGCGCGTACGCGCGTCAGTTCCTCGGGCAGATGGAGAAGCCCGACGTCGACACGATCGAAGGGCTGAGCCCGGCGATCTCGATCGACCAGAAGACGACGAGCAAGAACCCGCGCTCGACGGTCGGCACCGTGACCGAGGTCTACGACTACCTCCGCCTGCTCTTCGCGCGGGTGGGACATCCCCACTGCCCGACCTGCGGCAAGCCGATCGCCGCGCAGAGCGTCGAGCAGATCCTCGACTCGATCGAGCTCAACCCCGAGGGGACGCGGCTGATGGTGCTCGCGCCGCTCGTGCGGATGCGCAAGGGCGAGTTCACCAAGCTCTTCGACGAGGTCCGGCGCGACGGCTTCAGCCGCGTGGTCGTGGACGGCGAGGTACGCAACCTCAACGACGAAGAAGACGAGATCAAGCTCGACAAGAAGTTCAAGCACGACATCGACGTGGTCGTGGACCGGATCTCGATCAAGCAGGGCGTGCGGCGCCGACTCGCCGACTCGGTCGAGACCGCGCTGCGCCTCGCAGACGGTCTCGTCGCGGTGCGCACCGTGCCGCGCGACGGCGGGGGCGAGCCGGTGGAGACGATGTTCAGCGAGCGCTTCGCGTGCCCTGACGGGCACGTGTCGCTGCCCGAGCTCGAGCCCCGGATCTTCTCGTTCAACAACCCGCACGGCGCATGCCCGTCCTGCACCGGGCTCGGCTACACGCGCGAGGTCGACCCGGACCTGATCGTCGCCGATGCCGACCTGTCGATCGCCGACGGGGCGCTCGCTCCCGGAACGGTGAGCGGCGGCTACTACCAGAACATGATCCAGGCGATCTGCGAGCACTGGGACATCCCGCAGGACACGCCGTGGCGCGAGCTCGACGGCTGGCAGCAGGACGTGTTCCTGTGGGGCACGCCCGACGGTGAACGCGTGCCGATGACGTACCGCAACAAGCGGGGGCGAACGCGCACGTACCGGATGCGGTTCGAGGGCTTCGTCAACCACTTCCAGCGCCGCTACCACGACACCGAGAGCGAGATGGTGCGCGAGGGCATCGAGCGCTTCATGTACGACGCCGCGTGCGAGGCGTGCGGCGGCGATCGCCTGCGCCCGGAGTCGCTTGCGGTCACCGTCGGCGGCACGAACATCGCGGAGGTGTCGAGCTACGACGTGCAGGGTGCCGTCGAGTGGCTCGACCAGCTCGAGCTGACCGACACCGAGCGGATGATCGGCCGCCGGATCGTGCGCGAGATCAAGGAGCGGCTGCAGTTCCTCGCCGATGTCGGCGTGGGGTACCTCGGCCTCGGCCGGGCGGCACGCTCGCTGAGCGGCGGCGAGGCGCAGCG
>JAGQUL010000262.1 GCA_020438525.1 Thermoleophilia bacterium
ATCACCCCGTGGAACTTCCCGATCGCGATCCCGTCGTGGAAGATCGCGCCGGCGCTGATCTGCGGCAACACGATCGTGTTCAAGCCGGCCGAGGACACCCCGATCCTCTCGCTGCGCCTGCTCGAGATCCTCAACGAGGCCGGCCTGCCCAAGGGCGTGCTCAACGTGGTGTTCGGGCACGGCGCGGTGGCCGGCGACGCGATCGCCAACCACGACGACGTCGACCTCATCACCTTCACCGGCTCCACCGCCACCGGCAAGCTGATCAGCCAGGCCGCAGCGAAGGACCTCAAGCGCGTCAGCTGCGAGCTCGGCGGCAAGAACGTGATCATCGTGATGGACGACGCCGACATCGACCTCGCGGTCGAGGGCATCGTCTGGAGCGCGTTCGGCACCAGCGGCCAGCGCTGCACCGCCGCCAGCCGGATCGTCGTCCACGAGAAGGTGTACGACGAGGTCGCCGACCGCGTCGTGAAGGCCGCCAAGGCCCTGAAGCTCGGCCACGGTCTCGAGGACGACACCGACGTCGGCCCGGTCATCAACCAGAAGGCGATCGACAAGATCAGCTCCTACCGCCAGATCGGCGAGGACGACGGTGCCACCCTGCTCTGTGGCGGCGAGCGCGCAACCGAAGGTGACCTTGCCAACGGCTTCTTCTACAAGCCGACCGTGTGGGGCGACGTCAAGCCCACCGCCCGCATCGCGCAGGAGGAGATCTTCGGCCCGGTCACCGCGCTCATCAAGGTCAAGGACTTCGACGAGGCGATCGCGGTCGCCAACGGCGTCGAGTACGGCCTCTCGAGCTCGATCTTCACGGCCGATGTCAACCTGGCGTTCAAGGCGATGCGCGACCTCTACACCGGGATCACCTACATCAACGCCGGCACGATCGGCGCCGAGATCCAGCTGCCGTTCGGCGGCACCAAGGGCACCGGCAACGGTCACCGCGACGCCGGCACCGCAGCGCTCGACGTGTACACCGAGTGGAAGGCCGTGTACGTCGACTTCTCCGGCAAGCTGCAGAAGGCGCAGATCGACCACTGAGCCGGCGCCTCATCGACGGCTGAAACCGCAACGCCACCGATCCCCGAAGAACAGGTAGCGCGGATTCCGGGGGGAATTCCGCTGCTCGTTCGGGGGAGATCGGCATGAACATCGTCGGGCCGGGACGGTTCATCAACACCGTCCGCGACATGGAACAGTTTGCTGCCGTCACGCAGCACGATCGCGCGATCCTGGAGATCGGCAAGGGGTTGTCACGCGCGATCTCCGGCGTGCGTGACACCGCGGCACCGTTCAGCGACGCACGGCGCGCAGTAGCACTGCTCGACGAGGCACGCACCCGCCTCGACGACGTGCTCGAGCGCGGCTGGGCGCAGCAGGCAAGCGGTGACGCGCAGTGGAGCCAGCACGTGTTCGGCGGCAGCGAGCTCGACGACGTCGCCTCGCTGCTCGCCCAGGCCGACGACGAGATCGCCCGCGTCCCCGAGCTCTCGGTGATCGACGCGGGCAGCTCGACGCTTCCCCTGCAGGGCGACGCACGCACCGCAGCGCTCGAGGGTGCCGCGCTCGTGCAGCCTTCGACCGACGTGTCCGCGCTTCCCGACGCGATCAAGCCGTGGGTCGAGGTGCAGCCGGGTGCGACCCAGGCGGCCGTGCGAGGAATCGCGCGGGCGGTCGGTCGTCACCTGATGGGCGTCGAGTACCACGGGGTCGAGAACATCCCGCGCTCCGGCGCGGCGCTCGTGCTCGGCTCGCATGCCAGCTACGCGGACCCGATCTTCGTCGGCGCCGGCATCCGCCGCCCGTTCCACGCGATGGCCGCCAAGGAGATCACCAAGCTCATGGGACCGCTCGCGCGACCCAACGGGGTCTTCACCGTCGACCGCGCGGGCGGTGCGGCATCGCGACCTGCCGTGGAGATCGCGCGCGGCCTGCTCGATCGCGGACGTGTCGTGCACATGTATCCCGAGGGCGGGATCCGTCGTCTGCCGAACTCGCTCGCCGAGCCCCGAGCCGGAGCTGCGGCGCTCGCGCTCGAGACCGGAGCGCCGGTCGTTCCCGGCGCGTCGTACGGCCTGCAGCCCGGCTGGGCACGCGTGCCGGGCGGGAGCGGTCGCCACATCCTGTACGGCGAGCCGATCGTGTTCCCGCGCATCGAGCGGCCGCTCGCCGAGCAGGTGCGCGAGGCTCGCGAGGTGATCCACCAGCGGATGATCGAGCTCCATCGCGAGGCGCAGGACCTGTACCTGCAGTCGGGTCGCTGACCGTCAGCGACGTCCGAGGAGCGCCGCACGCAGCGCCGCGTACATCTCCTCGCTGTAGTGGTTCACCATGAAGTGGTGCGGCCCCGGCCGGGAGCCGATCCCGTTCGACTGCGATCGCGGCGCGCGCAGCTCGATGTTGCGCGCCCCGTCGAGATGCGCGCTGTCGGGATGCACGACCCCGTCGAAGTCGGCCGCATAGATCGACGTCCACTCCACGTCGCCCGGCGTCTCGTCACCGGCGTTCAGCTTCGCCAGCAGCGAGCTGCCGGTGAGCAGCTCTTCCAGACCGACGGGGATCAGCGAGCGCCACGCCTGCGAGCCGAGCGCCGCCTGGATCGGTCCGTTGAACCACGCGTGCAGCCCGTGATGCGGCGAGCTGAGCGACACCACGCGCGCAACGGTGCGAGCTCCCGCACCGAACTTCACGTACCAGCGCGCGATCACACCGCCCTGGCTGTGGCCGACCAGGTCGACCTTCTCGGCACCCGTCTCCGCGCGAACCCGATCGACGAGCTCCGTGAGCGCGCGGGTCGCATCCTCCACGCCGGTGAGGCCGCGCATCGGCGAGCCGAACACGTACACCGTCCAGCCGTCGCGTCGCAGCGAACGCGCCAGGTCCTCCTGGCCGAACGCCTCGTCGCCGTAGCCGTGCAGCAGGATGATCGGGTGACGACGTTTCGCGTCGCTGGTCGGAACCGGCGGCAGCTGCGAGCCGAGCAGGTGGCCGCGGAAGAGCATGCGCTCGATCCCGCCCACCACCAGGGTGTGCCCTGCTGCATACAGGCTGCGGACGAGCGTGTCCCACATGCGGGTGACGGTACCGTTCCCGTCGCATTACGTAACGTCATCGCCGGGATCGCTCCCGCGGTTTGGATGTCGTTCGACCCGGCAATGGTGCTTCGGTGAACAGCAGCCTGAACCGAACGATCAACCTTCCGTCCATCTTGATCGCCGTGCTGGCGGCCGCCTGGCTGGCCGCCGCCGCGCCTGCGCACGCGGGCGTGCACGCCCAGGTCACCAACGGCACCGAGGTGTCCCGCGCCCGCTACGACGACCTCTGGGGCTCGATCGTGAGCATCCAGTCCGGGTTCGACGGCGACAAGGAGCTGCTTGCGGCCCAGGGACGGCAGTCGGGCGAACACACCGGTGCGCGAGACCTCCATGAATGTGCGGGCACGCTGGTTCGACCTGACGTGGTCGTCACGGCTGCGCACTGCGTGGGCCCGGATTCCTCGTGGGGCATCGTCGGCGAGCGGTATCGGGTGCTCGTCGGAACGCGGCGGTTGCTTGACCGCCCCGCGGGTCAGCCGGGCGAGCTGATCGACGTCGCCGAGGTGCGGATCCCGCCCGCCTGGATCGCGGCATATTCGGAGGACGACGACGAGGACGGAATGGGGTGGGACGTGGCGGTCCTCAAGCTCGAGCATGCAGCCGGGCGCGGGGTTCCGATCTCGCTCGTGGCCGCTGGCGAGCGTCAGTCGTGGGGGGCCGGCAACGGCCTTGCCCGTGGTGCCTTCACCGCGGGCTGGGGCGTCACGAATCCGTTGTTCTATGGCATCGACGACGACGTTGCCGACGATACCCAGGCGGTGCTACGGGAAACGGCGATGCCGCTGCTGGCGGACCGAACGTGCGAGTCGACCGACTCCTCGATGGGTGCGAGCGCCCAGCAGTTCGACCGCGACACCATGCTCTGTGGCGATTCGCCGGATACCGACCCGAACCTGCGACGCAGCACTCGACGCGGCTCCTGCTACGGCGACAGCGGCGGGCCGCTGCTCGTCCGGGCAGGCGTGGACCGTACGCCTCGCCTCGTCGGCATCGTCAGCTGGGGGCCACCGACCGGTGGCGGGTGCAATGCGGCGAGTGTCTTCACCCGTGTGGATGGGGTCCGGTCCTGGATCGACGCGACGATCGACTCGCTCGACCACGCCGAGCCGCTCCATGGTCCGGTTCCGACCTCGGCGGTCCAGGTCGGTGCGAATTCGATGCTCGTGCGCTGGACGCCTCCGTCCGGCACACCCGATCGCATCGTGCTCCGCCGCGAGGATTCGCTCTGGTCGCAGCTGAGTCCCCGCACGCGCGAGGCGCTCGTGAAGATCGCGCCGCGATTCGTGGCGGCGTATCGCCGGATCCGGGTCGCGGAGTCGATTGGCAGTGCGGGCCGCGATTCGCGATCGCTCGTGGTGCGCGAGATTCCGCCGCGGCGCCCCGGTGCGCGCCGAACGGTGCGGCTGCGTCTCCAGACCCACGACCTCGACGGTCGGATCGAGGAGGGGCCGGTGCTCGTCGTGCCCGCCCCTGTCGATGCGGTCAAGCCGAACCTGCCGCGACTCCGAATCGTGGGTCGCGATCGTGGCGTGCCGAAGCTGGCTTGGCGCCCGGTGTTCGACAACGACTGCGTAGACCGGTACGACTTCCAGCTTCGGAAGATCGGTAGTCGCCGCTGGCGGACCATCGGCACCGACGAGGGCGAAGACTGCAGCTCCGCCGAGGAGCTGCTCTGGGGCGACGACGAGGATGCCCGCTTGAACGCACTGCCGCAGACGACGTTCCGCAGAGCTCCGTATCGCGTTGCTCCCGGTCGCTACGCCATGCGTGTGGTGGCCGTGGATCGCGCGGGCAATCGCCGCATGAGCCGCGCGCTCGTCGCGCGGATCGCCCGACGAGTCGCCCCGCCGAACTCATCGTGCGAGACCTATGGCAGCGTGCGCTACTGCACGACGCGGAAGGGCTCGGCGATCACGGTCTCGGTCAGCGTCGGCTGAACAGCTCCAGCATCCCGAGGCCGGAACCCGCGGCGCGCTGTTCTGCACCGGCCGAGCCGCCAGCAGCACCGTATCCGTGGTCGTTCGCTGACGACTCCCCGCATCGTCGCGTCGATCCGATAGTGTCGCGGCCGAGCCGGAGGAGGAGTCATCCATGCGTGTGTCAGAACTCGTGAGCGACCTGCAGGCGCTGCGCGCCAACCTCGCAGAGGAGCTGCAGGCGGTGAACCGCTACGAGCCGCTCATCGACCAGCTCGCCCACGACGAGGCGCGCGCGGTCGTGAAGCGCATCACCGACGCCCGCAAGGACCACGTCGCCGCGCTCAACGCCGTGATCGCGCGCCTCGATCCGCGCCAGCGCGACGCCAACCAGTCGCACGCCGGAGACTGACATGGCCGGCGCCGCACCCGCCCGCTTCGCCGCACGCCCGGGCCTTCACGTGATCGACGAGCTCGCCGACGCGCTCGGTTTCCCGCGCACGCGCCCCGCGCGCCTGCTCGCCGGAGACCGCGCGACCACGATCGGATCGCTCGTGCTGTGCCCCGACGAGGCGGCGCTCGCCGCGCTCGACGCGCCACACGATGCAGCGGTCGTGCTCGCCGCGCCCCCCACTACCAGCGACGGCCGGCTCGGTCGCCGCGCATATGACCCGTTCGCCGGAAGCGACGACGATGTGACGAGCTGGCGTCGCGCCGAGCGCGTGGTGCTCGACGCCACGCTCCTGCTCGCCGGCGGCCGCGGCGGCCTCGACGAGCACGTCGCTGCACTCGTCGACCTGCTGGCCCCCGACGGGCACGCGACCCTGCCACCCGCGCGCTCGGTTCCCCGCGACACCTGCAAGTTCGTCGGCTACGTCCCTGCCGACTCCTTCGAGCTGGTCCGTGATGCCGTGTTCGCCGCAGGCGCAGGCAGCATCGGCGACTACGACCGCTGCTCCTGGTCCACGACCGGGGCCGGCACCTTCCGCGGCGGCGACTCCACCAACCCCTCGGTCGGCACCCGCGGCGAGTTCGAGCAGGTGGAGGAGACCCGCTTCGAGACCGTCGTGCCGCGCCACCTCGTCGACCGCGTCACCCGCGCGTTCGTCGCCGCCCATCCATACGAGGAGCCAGCGTTCGACGTGCTCGACATGTCGATCCCGGCACCCGTCGGATTCGGACGCATCGGTCGACTCGGCAGCGGTGGCGGCAGCGCCGCATGGACCGCGCTCGCCGCGATCGACGACAATCTCGTCGCCCACGGTGCCGTCGACCGCGTGCCCGCAGGCGCCTCCTGCATCGTCACCACCGGCTCGCTGCGCGACGTGCTGCGAACCGTCGCAGGCCTCGACGCGCCCGCGCTCGTCGTGTGCGGCTCTGCCTCCGATGCCGAGCTCGAGCTGCTCGAATCGCGCGAGATCGCCGTGCTCCTGCTCGACCGCGCACGCGTGTTCGCCGCACACGCAACCGCGCTCGCCGGCCGGCTCACCCGCCGGCTCGAGCTGCCGGTCACGGTCCAGGGCGCGCTCTCGTTCCCCGTCGAATCGTCCGACGCGCCCGCGCCCGCTGCCACCCCCGCCGCGGTCGACGACGACCCCGCCGCATCCGTGTTCGGTGGCGCGTCCGCCGGCAGCAGCGACTACGCCACCGGCACGTGGCGCCTGCACTTCGACGGCGGCTCGCGCGGCAACCCCGGGCCCGCCTCCTACGGCTGGGTGCTCTACGACCCCGACGGCAACGAGCACGAGGTCGATGGCGTGACCGTCGGCACCGCCACCAACAACGTCGCCGAGTGGACCGGGCTGCTGCGCGGACTCGAGAACGCGGCGGCACGCGGGATCCGAAGCCTCGAGGTCCGAGGCGACAGCGAGCTCGTGGTGAAGCAGGTGACCGGTGTGTACAAGGTCAAGAACGCCGCCCTCAAGCCGATCGCCGAGCAGGTGGCAGCGGTGCTCAAGCGCTTCGACCGCGTCGACGTGCAGCACGTCTACCGCGCCGACAACGCCCGAGCCGACGAGCTCGCCAACGAGGCGCTCGACGGCCTGAGGTAGCCGGTTTCACCGCGGGTGCGCCGGAGAGGACTCGCCCGACCGGACCTTTTTCGAGCACGGGAGGCAGCGGCAATGCGCGCGCCCTGGACACGAGGCGAACGACGATCGGACCAGCGGCGACCACGCCGCATGTGGCGCCGGCGGCGTCGTCGTCGATCATCGCTGCCCGACGGGCCGGCGGGCGACGTGCTGCACGACGCGGAGCTGCGCGCGGCGCTCGACGACGATCGCGCCGCAGGTGCCCGCGACTACCCGTGGCACGGCTGAGGCGTCAGGCCAGCGACAGGAACAGCTTCTCGAGCTTCGCGAGCTCGGGGGCCGAGCCGTCCTCCACCAGGTTCTGGCGCAGCCCCGCCGCGACCAGGCCGAAGCCGGCCCGGTCCACCGCCTTGCTCACCGCGCTCAGCTGCATCACCACGTCCTCGCACTCGCGGCCGTCCTCGAGCATCCGCAGCACGCCCGCAAGCTGACCGTGCGCCCGCTTGAGGCGGTTGACGATCGGCTGGATCTCATCGGGATTCAACTGCATTCTGCTGCTCCGGTCGCGGGATGACTTGATTATACCCCATGGGGTATGTATCGTGAGCACTGACGGATACCCTAGGGGGTATCGAATGCGGCTGTGGGGAGATGCGACGACGATGTGTTCGCCCGTTCGATGCCGACGCTGCGGCAAGACCACCTGGTCGGGCTGTGGGCTGCACGTCGACCAGATCATGCGCTCGGTCCCCAAGCGCGAGCGCTGCAGCTGCCGCAGCGACGCACGCCGCGAGGCGCCGGCTGCCCCGACGAGCGCGTTCGGCGCCCTGTTCGGCAGCGGGGGGCGACTGGGATGACCGGTCCGCGTCACACCTCACGAAGGAGCACTGACATGGCACGAACCGTGATCCTCGGCGCCGGCATCTCCGGCCACACCGCCGCCCTGCGCCTGAAGCGGGCGCTCGGCAGGCGATCGAAGCACGAGGTCGTCGTGGTGTCGCCCAACGCCGACTGGAACTGGATCCCGTCCAACATCTGGGTGGGAGTCGGAAAGATGGAGCCGCC
>JAGQUL010000263.1 GCA_020438525.1 Thermoleophilia bacterium
GCCGCCGCCCACGAGCGCGGCATGCCCGTGGTCGCGTGGACGGTCGACGACACCACCCGGATGGCAGAGCTCGTGCAGGACGGCGCCGACGGCATCGTGACGAACCGCCCGGACCGTGCGCTGCAGCTGCGCGACGGCGCGACCGCGCAGGCCGCCTAGCGCTCGTGGACACAGCTCGAGCGCGCATCGGCAGGACCGATCGCGGGTAGGCCGGTCGCAGCGTGATCCTCGACCTCATCCTGTTCATCGTCGGCGTCGCACTGCTGGCAGTCGCGTCCGAGCACTTCGTGCTCGGCGCGTCCCGCATCGCGCTCGTGCTGCGCGTGCCACCGGTGGTGGTCGGCGCGGTGATCATCGGCTTCGGCACGAGCGCGCCGGAGCTGCTCGTATCGGGTCTCGCCGCGGCGCAGGGCAGTCCACAGCTCGGTCTGGGCAACGTGCTCGGCTCCAACATCGCCAACGCGCTGCTGGTCGCGGGCTTCGCGGCGGTGATGTGTCCGCTGCTGCTGTCGTCGCGCACCATCCGCCGCGAGGCACCGATCGCGATCGGTGCGACGCTGCTGCTCGCGCTGCTGCTCGTGCTGGGTACGGGCCTCTCGCGCGTCGATGGAGCGATCCTGCTTGCGGCGCTCGTGGCTGCGCTCGTGCTCACGCTCGTGGAGCTGCGCGGGGCCGGTCCCGACGATGCCCTCGAGACGGAGGCGGAGGAGTTCACCCGCACCGCGCTGGCGAGCGATGGAATGCCACGCGAGTGGGGCCGGACGCTCCTCGGTCTCGTCGGCACCGTCGGTGGGTCGCAGCTGCTGGTGGCTGCCGCGACCGGCATGGCCCGCGACTTCGGCGTGTCCGAGGCGGTGATCGGCATCAGCGTGGTGGCGGTCGGCACGTCGCTCCCGGAGATCGTCACGTCGATCCAGGCGGCGCGGCGCAACGAGGGCGACCTCGTGGTCGGCAACGTGCTGGGCAGCAACATGTTCAACAGCCTGGGCGTGGCCGGGACCGTCGGCGTGATCTCGCCGGTGGCCGTCGGTGCGTCGATCTGGGCGGTGCTCGCGCCGCTCGGCGTGGCAGCGACGCTGCTCATGACCGTGTTGCTCGTGACGGGCGGTCGGCTCCGTCGTCGCGAAGGTGTGGCGCTGCTCGTGCTGTACGCGCTGCTCGTGCCGGTGCTGCTCCAGGCCTGACCGCGAACGACGACGGGGCCGCCCAGAGGCGACCCCGTCCCGTCGATCCTGTATCGAGTCGTCGACGCGTCAGCGCGACGTGCGGCGAGCCCGCATGTAGTGCACCGGGTGCTTGATCGCGGCCTTGAACGCGGCCTCGATCTGCGGCAGTCGCGTCAGCTCGAGCTCGAACTGTGCAGCCCGCACGCGATCCATCCGCTCGGCCGAGCGCTCGTCACCCTCGTACTCGGCGGCAAGGAACGCGTTGGCGGCCGTCGCCTCACCCATGCCGGGCACGATGCCGAGCTCGTCGAGCATGCTGCTCGCCTCGGTACGCATCCGCACCGCCTCGCGGCGATTGCGGGTCGACAGCGCCCGCAGGCGTGCCAGCTCGCGCATCGATGCGCCGTCGGGCTCGCGATCGTACGCCTCGCTCGCGACCTGGTACTCGCTGGTCGCCTCGCTGTCGTCGATCCGTGCCAGCTGCGCATCGGTCTGGAAGATCGCCAGCTCGAACAGCTTGCGCTCGGTGCGGATCGCGGCCAGCTCGGTGATCACCTGCTCGGTGCGCACGCCGTTCTCCACGAGCACGTCGAGCTCGGACTCGCGCGACTGCAGCGTGGGCAGCACGTCGGTGAAGTACTGGCGGCCGGCGCCAAGCCATGCGCGCTCCGCGGCGAACGACGCGAGCAGCTCACGCCGCATGATCGCCAGCGCCACGAGATCCTTGCGGCGAGCCTCCTGCGCCTCGGCCAGTCGCTCCGAGGCATGCATCAGCTTGCTCTCCGACCAGCGAAGCTCCTCGTGCAGGTGCACGAGATCCTCGACCAGGATGCTGCTCGTGGGCAGCTCGACCGCCGCGACCGGCACCTCGACCGCCGCGGGAGCGATCGTCGGACCCTCCGCATCGGCACCGGCGATGATCGCCTGGATGTCGACATCGGCAACGTCCGCGGTCAGCAGCATCCCGTCCACGTCGCCGCGCGATGCGGCAGCGGCGTTCAGCGCCTTGGCAGTTGCATGGAAATGGCGTGCCCTGGATCGAGTGGCCACGTCGGCTCCCCCTTGCTGTGCTCCCCGTGGGCCCACGCATCCGAAGCGCGAACCCTCCTGCAGCCAAGGTACGACGGGTTCGTCGGTTCGACAAGCCCTTTCGTGACGGAATGCGGCCAGAGGGTGGTCAGCTCGGGATCCGTGTCCCGAACAGGGGTGGCGCAGAGGCGGCCGGTCGGTGGCCGGATCGCAGCGGTCAGGCCGGCGCGAGCAGCTGCTCGTGCACGTCTTCCCACGTGTACATCTCGGGCGTGAAGTACGAGACGCGCGTCTTCTTGTACTCCTTCACCGAGTACAGCACGATGTACTCGTCCAGGCCGGTCTCCTCGGAGATCGCCTTGAGCACGTCCTCGCACTCCTGCTTCGTGCGCCCATGCGTCATCGAGAACAGGTTGTACGGCCAGTCCGGGTACGTCGGGCGCTCGTAGCAGTGCGACACGCCGCGGTAGCTCGCCATGAGCTGGCCGACTTCCTCCATGCGCTCGGGCGGGCAGACCCACACGCCCATCCCGTTGAACGTGAAGCCGGCCTTGCGGTGCGCGAGCACCGCCGCGTAGCGGCGCATCTGGCCGGTCTTGAGGAACTGGTGGCCACGCTCGATCAGCTCCGACTCGTCGAACCCGAACTGCTCCGCGAGCTCGAGGAACGGCCGGCTGCTGGCCGGAAGGTCGAGCTGCAGTGCGCGGATCGCGTCCTTGTCGCGCTCGGTGAGCGTCTCGGGTGCGGGCGTGGGCAGCTCCGGCTCGCGCTTCGCCTTCTTGGCGTTCGGCGCGCGATCGCCCTTCACGTCGAGGTCCACGCCGATCTTGAAGAATCGCGTCGACGGCATGTGCCGGATCGTGTCCACCTGCGCGAGCTCGCCGAGCAGGTCGATCGTGCGCTCCAGACCGATCTTCGAGTCCGGCGGCACGGCCAGCGTGAACCACAGGTTCAGCTCGTGTTCGCGCAGGTAGTTGTGGGTCACGCCCGGATGCGCGCTGAACACGGCAGCCGCGCGATCCACGGCGTCCTGGTCACCGGCGACCTTCGCAGCGGCGAGCATCGACCGGTAGCCGAGCCGGCGCGTGTCGAAGATCGCGCTGACCTGACGGATCTTGCCGTCGGCGCGCAGCGCGGCGATGCGATCGATCACGGTCTTCTCGTCCACGCCGAGCTTCTCCGCGAACGCCGCGTACGGGCGCGCGACCAGCGGGAATTCGTTCTGGATCAGGTCGAGCAGGTCGTCGTCGATCCGGTGGGCAGCTGCTTCGGCGGGCGCGGGAGAGGAGTCCATGTGCCGAATTCTAGCCCTGATCGGAAGCGGGCGCGTCAGGGTAGTAGTCCTTCGTGCGCTCATCGTTGCCCAGACTGCTGCTCGTCGCGGCCCTGCTGCTCGTCGCCACCTTCGGCGTGGCCGCGTGCACCGCGCCGGGTTCGAACAACCTCGACGACCCGCCGTCCGAGCCGATCGACACCGAGAAGGGTCGGAAGCTGTTCCAGACGAGCTGCCGCATCTGCCACAACCTGGCCGATGCGAAGGCGGCCGGGGTGTTCGGCCCCGACCTCGACCTGCTGCAGCCCGACGCGACCGTCGTGCGCAAGGCGATCGACGAGGGGCCGGGACCGATGCCCGACGACCTGCTCACCGGCGACGACGCAGATCTGGTCTCGCGCTATGTGGCGCAGGTCGCGGGCAACCAGCTCGAGCGTGAGGGCGAGGGCGGAACGCGGGGCGGCGCGAAGCCAGCGCAGGACCAATGACCGACGTGCTCGCACAGCTGAGCGACCTGCACGTGCAGGTCGGCCCGCGCGACACGACTGCCGCCGAGCGCGTGCAGCGCGCAATCGAGCTCGTGCGCCGGATCGAGCCAGCCCCCGCGGCGGTGCTGCTGAGCGGCGACCTGGTCAACACCGGCAGCGAGGCCGAGTACGAGCGCCTCGGCGAGCTGCTCGGCGAGCTGC
>JAGQUL010000264.1 GCA_020438525.1 Thermoleophilia bacterium
CGGTGCAGCCTGAGCCGTGGCCGGTGCCGCGCCGCCGGTGCGGCGCTGGTCGACCTGCGCCTGCGCCTTGACCGCCTCGAGCTTGAGCTTGAAGTTCTGCGGGCTCGTGGTGAGGTGCGCCGCCTCCTGCTCGCTGATCCGACCGCTCATGATCAGCTTGATCAGCGCCTGGTCGAACGTCTGCATGCCGTAGTACTCGCCGTCCTCGATCGCCTCGGTGATCTTGGCGGTCTCGTCCGGGTTCGTGATGCAGTCGGCGATGCGCGAGGTGTTGACCATCACCTCCACGACCGCGGTCCGCTTGCCGTCGGTCGTCTTGGCGAGTCGCTGCGACACGATCCCCTTCAGCGCGCCCGCGAGCATCGCGCGCGCCTGCGCTTCCGCGTCTGCCGGGAACAGGTCGAGCACGCGCGCGATCGTCTCCTGCGCGTTGATCGTGTGCAGGGTCGCGAGCACGAGATGGCCGGTCTCTGCGGCGGCGAGCGCGGTGCGCATCGTCTCCTCGTCGCGGATCTCGCCGACCAGGATCACGTCGGGGTCCTGGCGCAGCGCGCGGCGCAGGGCCTGGCCGAAGTCGAGCGAGTCGGCGCCGATCTCGCGTTGCGAGATGATCGAGGCGTGGTTCGGGTGCACGATCTCGATCGGGTCCTCGATCGTGAGGATGTGACCCTGCGTCTCGCGGTTGCGGTGGTCGATCATCGCGGCGAGCGTCGTGGTCTTGCCTGAGCCGGTTGCTCCGGTCACGAGCACGAGCCCGTGATGTTCGAGCGCGAGCTGCTTGAGCACCGGCGGCACGCCGATGTTCTCGATGTGCGGCACCTCGGCAGGGATCACGCGCAGCGTGAGCGCCAGTCGTCCGCGCTCCTTGAAGATGTTCACGCGGAAGCGTGCCACCTCGGGCAGCTCGTAGCTGAGGTCCGCCTCGCCGGCGTGGTCGAACTCGCCGCGCAGGTTGGGTCGGCGCTCGGTGAGCGATCCGATCAGCCCCGCAAGCGTGGGTCGGTCGATCGGCCCGAAGTCCGGAATCGGCTCCAGGTTGCCGTGTCGACGCATGAACGGCGGCTCGTTCTCGCGCGCGTGCAGGTCGCTTCCCTCATGCGACACGATGCTGCGAAGCATCGCGTGCAGGAGCTCGGTGTGCTGGGGCTGGGGCTGGAATTCGCTCACGCGCGCCCTATCGGCACGAACATCGAAGGACTGTAATTCGCACACGTGTCCGCACGCGGACCCGCACCCGCACCCGCCGCCTCGGCCCTCGCCGAGCTCGCCGTTCGCCGCTCAGGGAGCGGCGAGCAGCCCCTGGCGATCCAGCAGCCGCAGCGCCCGCTCCGTGTTGACGGGCGTAATGTGCACGCCGTCGTACCACTCGCGCGGATCGGCATCGAAGCTCGCCGGGTCGGACAGGTCCACCAGCTCGAACTCGAGGTCGCCGCCGCGCTGCAGCGATCGCAGCTCGTCGAGCACCTCGGCGCGCTTGCCGGCCAGGTCGTGCTCGGCGAGCTGGGCCTCCGCGATCGGATGGTACGGCGTGATGAAGATCGTCGGCACGTCGCCCTGCTCGTTCGCCGTGCGCACCACGCTCTCGAAGTCGTCGAGCGGTCCCTGCTCGACGTGCTCCCAGCCGTCGCGCCCGAACACGAAGTTCGCGTAGTTGGTGGTCTGGCGCCGGATCGCACGATTGCGCAGCACGTCACGGGTCTCGTAGTCGCGGCTGAACAGCTGCATCCCGTCGGGCGAGAACCGCGCCGCGCCGGTCGCGTCGGCATTGCCGCCGGCGCGCAGCGATCGGATCGTCGCGTCGGTCGTCTGCCACTCGGTGAGCGTGCCGAGGCTCGACACCTTCGTGGCAAGCCGGTCCTGCCACGGCACGAACTTCGCCATCCGCGGATCGGTCGACAGCCCCTCGCGCAGCTGCTTGCCGCGGAACGCGTCCGCATCGAGTCCCCAGACCAGGTGCGGAAACTCCTCCTGCTGCTCACGCATGTACTGCACGAACAGCCACGCGTCGCGCGGCACGCCACCGCTCACCGCCGCGTTGAACGCCCGCTCGCCGGTGAGCTCCTGCACGACCGCGGGGTCGAACTTCATCGTTCGGCTCGAGCCGAGCAGCACGATCTGCGGATCGTCGCCGCGCTTGAGCGCGGCCTCGTACAGGTCGAGCTTGGCGGAGCGCACGGCGGAGTTGTCGGCGACCTGCCAGCGGGTGGTGCGCCCGGTCACGCCGGTGGGATCGACCACCCAGTTCACGACGCCGATCACCAGCATCGCGCCCGCGGCTGCACCGAGCAGCCACCGTACGAAGGTCCAGTACGACGACTCGCCGGCCCGCGCGCCGGGGCGCTGGTCGTCGTCCCCCGACCGCCCGACCGCCACCTGGTCCGGGTCGCGGTCCACGTCGATGAGTGCGGGTCCCGACACGCGTGCCTCAGAACTGGAAGTACAGGAACGGGCTGGGTGCGCTCAGCATCAGCAGGCTCCACGTGGCGAGCACTGCCGTGGCGAGCGCGAGCCGACGCGTCGGGCGGAACTTGAACTCCCACGTGTTCGGTGCGACGTTCACGAACACCAGCAGCGCTCCGATCAGCGCGAGGAACGTGAGTGGCACCTGGAACCCGCTCGCGTCGCGGTAGGCGAGGTGGTCGAGGCCCAGACCGTTGAAGCCGAACATCGCGCCGAGCATGTCGTTCATCACCTGCGTGCTCTTGCCGGCCTTGACCAGGTCGATGTTGCCGGATCGGAACGGCACCCACAGCAGCACGACCCAGACGAAGCACATCGCGCGGCTCAGCCATGCCCACGGCGGCACCACGCCGGCGTCGGAGGCGAGCCGGTGCACCACGAGCGCCAGGCCCCAGAGCATGCCCCACAGCACGAACACCCACGCGGCGCCGTGCCACAGCCCGCCGAGGAACATCGTGATGAACAGGTTGCGCAGGGTCATCAGCTTGCCCTTGCGGTTGCCGCCGAGCGAGATGTAGAGGTAGTCGGTGAGCCAGCGGCTCAGGCTCATGTGCCAGCGGCGCCAGAAGTCGCTCGGGTTGAGCGCCTTGTACGGGCTGTTGAAGTTCTGCGGGAAGCGCAGCCCCATCAACAGCGCGAGGCCCACCGCCATGTCGGAGTAGGCGGAGAAGTCGAAGTACAGCTGCAGGGCGTAGCCGAGCGCGGCCGCCCAGCCGCTCACCACCCCGAGCGCCTCGTGCTGGCCGTAGAGACGGTCGACGTGCGTGGCGAGCGCGTTGGCGATCACGACCTTCTTGAACAGCCCCACGATCAGGAACCAGAGCCCGAGCGCGGCCATCTCGCCGGTGAGCTTGTGGTGCAGGCGGCGCAGCTGCGTGTCGATGTCGCTGTAGCGGACGATCGGTCCTGCGATCAGGTGCGGGAACAGCGCCACGAACGCGGCGTACTCGAGCATGCCCTGGGCGGGCTTCACGCGCTCGCGGTAGATGTCGATCGTGTACGACATCGAGTTGAACGTGTAGAAGCTGATGCCGATCGGCAGGATGATGTCGGGGACGCTCACCACGTCGCCGCCGCTCGTGAACAGGCCCCACACGTCGTTGAGCGAGGCCGCGAAGAAGCCCATGTACTTGAAGATCGCCAGCAGCGCGAGGTTGAACGTGAGCGCCGCGATCAGCACCTTCTTGGCGCGACCCTGCTTGTCGTTGCCGGCCTCGATCTCGCGCTGGATCGAGCGACCCGCCCAGTAGTCGACCGTGGTGCTCAGCAGCATCAGCGGCAGCAGCGCCAGTCCGGTGTACACGCCCTCCTGGTAGCTCAGGACGTAGAACATCCAGCTCATGAACGCCAGGTAGCCGAGCCGGTACTGGGGTTTGTCCACGGCCACCCACCAGCCGAGCAGGATCGCGGGCACGGCCAGCACGAGCAGGATCAGCGCCTCGCCGCGACCCTCGGAGCTGCCCACGTAGGCGAGCAGCGCGCCGATCAGCGCCGAGTACGAGACGCGGCGGATCCAGTTTCGCGTGGTGGTCTGCGCAGCCCACCAGCCGAGCAGCACGGCGGGAAGGAACAGCAGCAGGAAGGGGTGGGAGTTGAAGAGCAGCTGCATGGCTGCGGATTCTCGCACAGCGGGGTGCCGGTCCGATGCGGCGGCGTGAAAGCGGCCAATGCATGGCCATCGCGGCGCGGAGCGGGACACCCGAGCCGCCCGGCCCGAAGTTCAGGCATGGAGGGGAACCGCATCCGGGGGGAGCGGACGAGGCGCATCGCGTCGACGTTCGCAGCAGTGATGGCCGTGCTGGCGACGATCGGCGTGCTCGCGCCGACGATCGCGCAGGCGAGGACGCAGGGGCGCACGCTGTTCCTGACCGAGCCGGTCCGCCCGGGCGCCGTGCGTGGCGCGCTGCGTGGCCCGGTGCAGCCGCAGCACATGGTGGCGCAGCCGGGCGAGGAAGAGGGGTACGTGATCGCGTTCCGCCCCGACCATGACGTGTACGTGGATGCAGTGGTCGACGCCGGCTCGTCGTCGCAATTCCTGCAGCAGTGGACCCAGATCGTGCGGATGGAGTGGGTGAACGTGACGCGCCCGTCGACCGGGCTCGGATCGCGGCCCGGGCGCTACGGGGATCCGCTGCCGCCGCAGGTGAGTGGCGCGGGCAACGCGGGGCGGCTGCTGGCCAAGGGCGGGCAGTGGAACGCGTTCGTGGTGCTGGTGAGCGTGCCGGCGTCGCAGCCGGCCGGCACCGAGCAGGGAATGATCCTGGTGCGCGACCCGCAGGGACAGGTGCTCGTGCGGTCGAAGTTCAGCGTCACCACGGCGGTGACGAAGAACGCGGGCGGTGCAGCCGATCCGGCGATCGCGCCGCACGACAGCCGCAACTTCAAGGTGCTGTTCGGCTTCAACCCGAACTGGTACCGGGCGCTGGCGCCGGCGAAGACCGCGCAGGAGCAGTACGAGCAGACGTATCGAACGCTGTGGATGCTGGCACGGCATCGGTCGTCGCCCAACCAGTGGCAGAAGGCGTATCCGACCGGCGACGGTGCCTACGACTGCAGCGCCGCCGACGGCTACCTGAAGGTCTACAACGACATCCCGTGGTGGGCCGACGGGCAGCCTGGTGCGCTCCCGGTGTCGCTGATGCCCAACAACACCGTGGCTCGGTGCACGACCGACGGGTTCGCGATCAAGGACGAGCAGGGCAAGGGATCGAAGTTCGACGACAAGGTGGTCGAGCCGGTCAAGAGCGCGTGGTTCATCTACCGGGTCGCCGACCACTGGCGAAAGAACGGCATCCAGGACAGCCGCACGTACTTCCTGAACCCGTTCGACGAGCCGGATGCGGCGCAGTCGCGCACGCAGGTGACGCAGGTGAACAAGATGGTGCACGACTACGCGCCGGGCGTGAAGGTGCTCGGCACGACGTGGCCGATGGCGACGGCCGGGCAGAAGGTCTGCAGGACCGTGCGCGGCCGACGCGTGTGTGCCGTGCGGCGCGGGCAGCCGACGAGCAACGCGTACCTGCACGACGGGCAGGGCAAGGACGACCTCGACGGATGGGTCGTGCCGTACTTCCGGATGTTCGGCTTCGGCGTGACCAAGGTGCAGCGCGAGGTGGGCATCAACCGGGATCGCGAGGTGAGCGGGCGGCTGCGGCAGATCCAGAAGCAGGGTGGCGAGGCGTGGACCTACGACCTGCCGCTCGGAACGCGCAGGGTGCCGCAGACCGCGATCGACGGGGCGTCGACGGATGCGCGGTTCATGTTCTGGGTGCTGGGACGCGAGGGCTCGAACGGGTGGTTCAGCGCGGTGACGAATCGCTGGGTCGACCCGATCAACACGAGCAAGGCCCGCAATCCGTGGGATTCACCGCTCAGCTGGGTCGGCACGAAGTCGCTCGACAAGGAGAACACCGGCCCGCACGGCGTGGTGAGCAACGGATGGGGCAGCCTGTACTACCCGGGCTACCGCCCCCAGCTCGGGCTGACCGACCCGCTTGCGCAGCCGGTGAGCTCGCTGCGCCTGGAGCGCATGCGCGACGGGGTGGAGGATGCCAACCTGATGCGCCAGTACCGTGAGCGGTTCGGGCAGGCACGGCTCAACACCAAGCTGCGCAGCGTGCTGGGCGGACTGCGGGCCGGTACCGACCTGCCGGGCAACGAGACGTTCCCGCGCTACCGCACGGGTGGCCTGGCGCTGCGCATGGAGGTCGTGCGCCGCCAGATGATCGCCGAGCTCGCGCAGTAGCGCGGGTTGCGCGGGTCGTGCGGGCCGCGGGGCGTGCGGCGTGGTCCACTGCGCATGAGGCGCAGGTAACGAAAGTTGGGCTGGGCCGGAGTTTCGTTACGCGGGCGCGGTGCGTGGCCGGGTGCGAGTGAGGCGCAGGTAACGAAAGTTGGGCTGGGCCGGAGTTTCGTTACGCGGGCGCCGCGCGTGGCCGGGTGCGAGTGAGGCGCAGGTAACGAAAGTTGGGCTGGGCCGGAGTTTCGTTACGTGGGCGCGGTGCCTGGGCGGTCGCGGCCGCGCTCGAGCACGCGGCGAACCGCCTCGAGCGCGTTGATCGTGCGCGGAAAGCCGATGTACGGCAGCGCGTGCAGGATCGCCTCGATCACCTGCGCCGGCGCGAGCCCCGCGTTGATCGCCACGCGTGCGTGCACGGCGAGCTGGTCGTCGCATCCACCCATCGCGGCGAGCGCGCCGATCGTGACGAGCTGTCGCTGCTGCTCGTCGAGCACGTCCATCGGTCGATCGGCATACGCCTCGCCATAGCCGAACTCCACGATCATCCGTGCGAGGTCGGGCGACAGCTCCTCGATGCGCCGCACGACCTTCGGGTCGGTCGTGCCGTTCAGCCGCGTCAGCTGCTCCCACCCGCGGTGCCAGCGATCGCTGCGCTCGGGGCGCTGGTCGTCGTCGCCCAGGGTGGTGTCGCGCCCGCCCGCGCTCATGCCGCAACCATCCGGTAGAGCTTCCCGCTCGTCGTGCTCGCGACGATCACGTTGCCGCCCGCGACCGTGCCGAAGTGCACGATGCCGCTGGTGCCGGCGTGCGTGCGCACGATCCCGTTCGCCGGGTGCACCGACCAGATCCGATCGCTGCAGAAGTCGGCGTACAGGTACCTGCCGCGCATCGACGTGACCGATCCGCGGTACACCACGCCGCCCGTGATCGAGCAACGCCCGCCGGCATGCGAGTACGTCGTGAACGGTCGCTGGTAGCGCCCGGCGGTCAGGCGCACGCCCGACCCGAAGAGCGCGTTGCCCTCCATCCGCGGCCACCCGAAGTTCGCGCCCGCAGGGCGGCCCTGCACGAGCCGGTCGACCTCCTCGTGTGCGCCCTGACCCACGTCGCCGATCCAGATGTCGCCCGTCGCGTCGTCGATCGAGAAGCGCCACGGGTTACGCAGGCCGAGCGCGAAGATCTCGCGTCGCGCGCCGCGCCGGTGCACGAACGGGTTCGAGCGCGGGATCACGTAGCCGCCGTCCGCGCGTGGAGTGATGCGCAGCAGCTTGCCCATGAGCACGTCCATGCGCTGCGAGTTGCGTCGCTCCACGCCCCCGCCACCACCATCGCCCACGCTCAGCAGCAGCTGCCCGCCGCGCGTGGTCCAGAGGTTGCCGCCGTTGTGGTTCGTCGCCGTGGGCGGGCTGAGCGGCACGCGCAGCACGAGCCGGCCGCTGCCAGCGATCACGCGACCGCGGCTGGCGCGGTACTGGAACACGCGGCCGTTTCCGTCCTTCGCCACGAAGTACACGTAGAACCTGCCGCTGCGGGCGTAGTCGCGCGCGAACGCCAGCGAGAGCAGCCCCTGCTCGCCGCTCGCGAGCACCACGCGACGCAGGTCGAGGAACCGCCGCTTCGTGGTGCCGCGGACCGCCCACACGATGCCTCGCTGCTCGACCACGTAGTAGGTCGCCCCGCTGCCGGGTGCGTTGCCCACCCAGACCGGACCGGTGAACGACACGCCGCGCACCTGCGCGAGCCGGAACGTCGGGGCGTTCGCGCGACCGGCGACGCTGGGCGCCGCCGAACCAGCCGCGGCCGGTGCCGAGGACGCGACGATCGAGAGCGTGCACGCGATCGCGAGCACGAGCAGGGTGACGACGACGGGCGCCGACGGCATGCGGCGACGGAAGCGCTTCATGACCTGCATGCTGGCACGTGTCACGTGCGCCTGCCACCATGCAGTCGGAAGCCGCACGGGCGGAACGAGACGCATGAGGGTGACATGAGCACGGAGCCGGTCGAGATCGAGATGTTCGCGGACGTGAGCTGCCCGTGGTGCCACGGCGCGCTCGAGACGAGCCGGCGGCTGCTCGACGAGCTCGCTGCCGACCCCGCGATCCCGACGCTCGCGCTGCAGTGGCGGTTCATGCGCCTGCACCCGATGCCTGCAGGATCCCCGCTGACGCTCGACGAGTACTACTCGACCTGGGCGCCCGACGACGACGAGGTGGGCGCTCGCGCGCGCGATGACGTTCGCTCGTACGTTCGCGGGGTCGGGGTCTGGGTCGACTTCACGCGCTACACGCACCTGCGTGATCCGTTCGTCGCGCATCGCCTGCTCGCGATCGTGCGCGACGACGACGGCGACGACCTGCCCAGCCTGTGGAGCCTCGCCCGAGCGGTGTTCAACGCGAACTTCGTGCGCGGCGTGGACATCACCGACCACGCGGCGCTCCGCGGCGGCGTGGAGCGCGGCGGCCTCGTGCTGCCAGTGCGGATCTGGGAGCAGGTCGCCGACCCCGACGTGTACCGCGTCGAGACGCTTGCCGACCACGAGCGGGCGCTGCAGGTCCAGCTCGACGGCGTGCCGCGCATGGTGATCGACGGAACGATCGTCCCGACGTGGATCGACCCCGACGAGGTGCGTCGGCAGCTGCGCGCCGCGATCGACTCGGCCGCGTCCTCCGCGCGAGCCTAGGACCGCTGCGCTGGCGGCGGCAAGCATGTCGGAGCGGCGGTGGATCTCGTGTCAGAGCGGTGCGGTGGGCTGCAGCACGACGACCACCACGGCCACGACGAGCAGCAGCAGCTCGCCGCGCGCGATCAGGTCGACGCGACGGATGCGCCACTGGGCGTCCTCGTCGTCGGTGCCGTGCTCGCCCGCTCGGTCCGCGGCGAGCGAGAGCTGGCGAGCGCGTCCGAACGTGGAGCCGAACGTCGTGACGAGCCAGGTGGCGAGTGCCGTGCCGATCCACCAGTTCGGATCGATCGACAGGTCGCGCCCGAGCACGTACCAGCCGCCGGCAGCCGCCACGAGGATCGCACCCGGGACCGTGAGCGCCAGCGTCACGGTGCGCATGCGTCGGGCACGCGCGACCGTTGCGTCGGGATCCCCGGCGTTGCGTGCGCGCGCGATTCCGATCGTGATCACCGCAACGCCGACGAGCCACGCGACCGCACCGAGTGCGGCGGTGGCGACGAGCAGGTGCTGGGTCGACGACGACATGCCCGACTGCTACCCGACGGCGCGGCGAAGCGAACGTTCTGGGGTTCGCCCTCGCCGACCGATCCGCTGCGCAGGCGACGTGAAACCGTCCGGAGCGCAGGTGGTGAGGTGACCGGTCCCGCAGAAACCTCCCGACCGCGCACGCATGCCTCACGCGCGAGGCTGCACGAGCCGATGTGGAGAGCGTGCGGAAGCTGTTCGCGACATTGGTGCTGCTCGGGATCGTCGCTGGCGCGGCGATGGCGTCGCAGCCCGCCCGGGTCGGTGCCGCATCGTCGAACATCACCGTGAACTTCGACGTCACCTCCGGCACGGTGCTTGACGTGACCGGCTGCGCCGACGGCACGCCGGGAGTCACCGGCCTGTCGGCGCTTCCGGGTTCAGCGACGGTGTCGAGCAGCGACTGCGACATCGCATTCGGGTCGACCAACAACTCGTCGAGCCTGCTCATGTACCAGGAGGACGGCACCGGCACCGCGATGGCCGGCCCCGGCAGCCGCTCGATCCCGTGGACGAGCCTGAACACCGGCACGACCCAGCACCTGCGCTCCCTGACCGCGCTGCCCGACGGACGCATCTGGGCCAGCGGCTACAACGCCACGCTCATCTACAGCGCCGACGGTGGGAACACCTGGACGCCGCAGGTGAATCCGGCGGACGACGTGATCCGGGACCTCTATGCGGTCGACGGCAACGTGATCTGGGGCACTGGCTGGACGGGCAACATCATCCGGACCGTCGACGGCGGAACCACGTGGACACAGGTGGGAAAGGTGGCACCCGTGAACGTCGATGACCGCGGCGGAGTGCGAGCGCTCGACGACCAGACCGCCTGGGTCGGTGCCAGCGCCGGGCGGGTCTTCAAGACGACCGACGGCGGCGCGAGCTGGACCGAGACCGCCTCGGGGCTGTCGTACCAGCTCTGGGGCATGGAGATCCTCGGCACGCAGACCCTGTTCGTGGTCGGCGACGGTCAGGGCATCGCACGCTCCGACGATGGCGGTGCGACCTGGACGGTCCAGCGGCAGATCGCCGGTGCGAAGCTCAACCGGATCGACGTGTACGACACGAACCACGCGGTCGCTGCCGGCTCGGCCGGCCTGGTGGTGTCGACCACGGACGGCGGCTCGACGTGGAACACCGTCACCACCCCCACCGTCGAGGACCTCGACGGCGTGGTGATGTTCTCCCCGAGCCACTGGCTGATCGTCGGCTACAACGGCACGATCATCGAGACGTGGAACTCCGGCTCGAGCTGGATCACCGTGCCGGCCGGCACCACGAACAACCTGCGCGCGCTCTGGGCGCCCGACGAGACGTCGATCTGGGCGGTCGGCAACGGCGGCGTCGCACAGCGCGCGCCGGTCACCCCGATCGACGACTACGACGACACGGCGAACCACGACTTCGCAACCCCCGGCGCCGGCTTCTTCGGCGTGTGCCTGCGCGCGGTCGCATCCGGCGCGTCCACGGACGGCACCACGTGGACGCCGAACGCCACCTGCCCGCAGACCGACGGCACGTACTGGAACGACGTACCGCCCACGAGCGGCAGCCCCGGCATCACGGTCGCGAAGACCGCCGCGCCGATCCCGGTAGGCGTGCCGGGCCACGCCTACCTGCGCTTCGGCGCGCGCCCCCCGGCAAGCGCCTCGCCCGGGCAGTACCGCGCGCGCATCATCGTCGCGGTGCAGGCACCGTGACCGTGCACGGAGCAGACGCGGGGCGCGTCAGGCCACCCGACGCAACGACCCCTCGACGAACTGCACGTCGACCCGCACGCCCTGCTGCTGCAGCTTCGCAGCCAGCGTCGCATTGCGCTTGTCGAGGTGCTCCGGGGTGTCGCCCGACCCCAGGAACGTGACCGTGATCCGGTCGCCCTTGCGCACCACCGACTGCAGCGTCCAGTCGGCGCGCTCGTCGGCCCACTTCGTGGCCGCCCGCTGCACGGCCTGCTGGTCCTGGTAGAGCCGGATCGCCTGGAGCGTGCCGGCCGACAGCGATGCCAGCACCACGACCGTCACGATGGCAAGCAGCCATACCGCATGCCGGGAACGCACCTTGCGCGATCCCTCGGGCAGCGCGAGACGCGCCGCGCCGAACACGAGCAGGCTGGCGAGCACGATCGCCATCACGTTCGTGCCGAACAGCACGAGCGCGCCGAATGCCGACGACCATGCCTCGTTCGCCACACAGATCCCGACAACGGCGAGCGGGGGCACGAGCGAGATCGCGATCGCGACACCGGGCAGGGTGTCGGAGATGTCGCGCCGGGCGAGCGCCACCGAGCCGACCATACCGGTCGCGAGCGCGGCCAGCAGATCGATCAGTCGCGGGGACACGCGTCCGGCCACCTGGGAGTTCGTCTGCGCCACGACGTCGTTGACAACGCTGAGCCCGACGACGTACCCGATCGCCACGGCGCTCGCGGCGCCGGCGACGACGAGCCCGATGCTGCGTGCGAGGTTGTTCCGGTCGGCGATGACGACCGAGAGCATCGTGCCCTGGATCGGCACCATCAGCGGGGCGACGATCATCGCCCCGA
>JAGQUL010000265.1:0-2604 GCA_020438525.1 Thermoleophilia bacterium
GGCAGCGCCGGCGGCAGCGGTGGCAGGCAGCGATCGCGGCTTCTTCGGCGCGTGCGCAGGGGCGTGCGCTGCTGCCGGATGGCCCGCGGGTCGCCGCTTCGTGCGTCGCTTGCGCTGGAGCGCTCGCGGAGCTGCGGCGGATGAGACCGTGATGCTCATGGTCGACGTCCTGTCTCGGTCCGACCGATACGCGAATCGCTCCGGTCGGAGCGGCGAGCAGCGGGCGGCATGTGCTGTCCAGGAGGCGATCCGCCGGGTCCCGCGCCGCCGTTGTCCGTGGCGGCTGCCGTTCGCGCGATTGCGAGGTCGCGTCATGGCTGCGGGGCGTCGGAGCGCCTCGTCCACCGCGAATGTTTCCAGCGCCGACCCGCGAGGTCTTGCAAATCGGGCCACCCCTGCCGCGCACGGTCACGCGCGGGGCCGTGGTGGGCCATGGAACCGCGGAACCCGCCGAATCGATATATCGACATGGGGATCACCGGGACGGGACTGCGCGACGTTCGGCGCGCTGTCGAACTCGCGCACACCGCGCCGCAGCTCGCCGACACGACGTTCGGCACATTCGCGATGCGCGAACTCGACGAGAAGCTCCCCATCTTTGCGCGCGACGAGGCCGGCACGTCGCTCGAGCCGGTCACGAAGGCAGCAGGCCAGATCCTCTCCGGTTCGGACGGACAGCGAGCGCGCAGGATCCTCGATGCAGCCGTCGCCCAGGCCGACGAGCGTGCGAACTCGCCGCTTCGAGGACTCGTGCTGCCCGACGACCCGGATGCGCTGACCGGATGGTGGCGACTACGCGAGGTTGCCGATCACTCGGCGCGCCACCCCGACGACCGCTATCCGGAGATCGTCGCGAGCATCGTCGAGATGGAGTCCGCGCAGACGGCCGCGAACGCCGCCGAGGCATTCACGAATGCAGCCCACTATGAACGTGGATTCGCGGTGGACCTCTCGGGGAGCCCGATCCGATCGCTGCTCGAACGGCGCAAGTTCGACGCCGCAGCGCAGATTCGCACGCTGCTCGGTCCGGATGCGAGCGACCACGAGATCGCGAAGCTCGTCGAAGCGACCAAGGACCACGCGCAGCAAGCCGCACGAACGCGACAGCTGGCAACGCTCTCGCACGAGTTCGAGCACGCCGACGGTATTCTCGACTATCGAACCGGCCCGAAAGAGCGTGCGGAGCTGACCCGGATCTTCGAGGAGGGCGGCAACAACGTGATCACACATTGGCCCGGTCGCCTCGCGGCACTGGGCGAGCGCGCCGGGATTGCCGGCGAATTGGACGCGGTGACGATCACGTCGAGCAAGGCCCACTCGTACGAAGACGAGACCGAAGTCATGCGCGGACTGGTGGCCCGCGCCGGAATCGATGTCGATGATCCCGGCAGCGCCCGCGCCGCAGCCTCGCTGCTTCGCGGCCGTCGCTACTACGACGAGGCGATCGAGGACATCGCGCGCGCCGTGGGCCGACACGAAGGCCGAGACGTGAACCCGTACGAGCTGCAGCAGGCGATGCTCGCGACACCGGCGACCGACCGATTCCACGCACGCCTGGAAGCGATCATGAAGCAGACAGACACGAGCGCTTCGGCTGTCCCCGCTGTCGGCTGATCAGCCCTTCGGAACCTCGACCATGATCGCGTCGCCCTGACCGCCGCCCGAGCAGATCGCCGCGACGCCGAGACCACCGCCGATTCGCTGCAGCTCGCGGATGAGCGTGCCCACGATGCGCGCACCGCTTGCACCGATCGGATGGCCGAGCGCCACGGCACCGCCGTTGACGTTGACCGTCGACTCGTCGATGCCGAGCTCGTCGACCGCGTTGATCGACACGTTCGCGAACGCCTCGTTGAACTCCCAGCGCGCGACCTCGTCCACCGACACGCCCTCGCGCTCGAGCAGCAGCTTCGTCGCCGCGCCCGGCATCTTGGCGAGGTCCTGCGTGCGGCCCGCCACGTACGCGTGCCCGCGCACGAACGCCATCGGCGCGAGGCCCTTGGCCGACGCCCACTCCTCGCTCGACAGCACGAGCGCCGCCGCGCCGTCGTTCACCCCCGGCGCGTTGCCGGCGGTGGTGCCGCCGCCCTCCACGTCGAGCTCCTTGAGGCGCCCGAGCGTCTCGAGCGTGGTGTCGGGCCGCACGCTCTCGTCCGTGTCGACGAGCATCTCGACCTTGCGCGACCTGACGGTGACCGGTGCGATCTCCTCCTTGAGGAACGCCTCCTGCTCGACCGCCCGCTGGTGCGATCGCGCCGCCCACTCGTCCTGGCGCTGACGCGTGATGCCGAGCTCCTTCGCGACCTCGGCACCGTCGGTGAGCATCCGCACCTTGCGGAACGGGTTCGTGAGCCCGTCGTGCATCATCGAGTCCATCAGCGCGCCGTCGCCCATCCGCAGGCCGCTGCGCACGTGCGTGACGTGCGGCGCGTTGGTCATGCTCTCCATGCCGCCCGCCACGACCACCTGGTGCTGGCCGCCGCGCACGAGCAGGTCGCCCAGGCTGAGCGCCCGGATCGAGCTGGCGCACACCTTGTTGATCGTCTCCGCGGTGACCGTCTCCGCCAGGCCGGCCTCGAACGCCGCCTGACGCGCCGTGATCTG
>JAGQUL010000265.1:2762-9659 GCA_020438525.1 Thermoleophilia bacterium
TATCCGAGGACGACGGTTCGGGTCATGGGAGGCACCTCTGCTTCTACTGCTGCGGACTGGCTGGAGCCTCGCGAGCCTACCGGCGTCGCGTGTCGACACGCGAGCAGCGCCGCGGCTAACGATTCTCATGCACCGAACTGACTGCCGTTCGCTCGCTCCACCCGGGCAAGCCGCAGTCGGTCCAACGGCCGCACCCGCGTCAGTACGCCGCGCCGGCCACCGTCGAGTCGTAGGCACCCGATCGCACGATCTCGGCGATCTCGCCGATCACGCGCTCCAGCTCGTCGTCGCGCGTGTAGAAGTGCGGGCTGATCCGGATCCCGGCACCCGGGCGGAAGTCCACGAGCACGTCGCGCCGCGCGAGCTCCGCCACCACGCCCGCGCCCTCCTCCACGTCCACGAGCACCGTGCCGCCACGCCGCTCATGCTCGCGCGGAGTCGGCACGCGCAGGTCCGCCGCCTCGGCCAGCTCGATCAGCCGGTCGGTCTGGCGCAGGCTCTTGGCGCGGATCCGATCGATCCCGGCCTCGTTGATCGTGCGGTAGCCCGTGCGCGCGCTGTAGAGCGCCGGCACTGCCGGCGATCCGTGCAGGAACCGCGCGATCCCGTCCGCGTAGCGCAGCTCCGGATCGAACGCGAACGGCGACTCGTGCGCCATCCACCCGGTCACCGCGGGCTGCAGCTCCTGCTGCAGGCGCGGCGCGACGTACAGGTAGCCCGCGCCCGGCCCGCCGCACAGCCACTTCACGCTGCCGCCGCACGCCATGTCCACGTCGAGCGCGGTCACGTCGACCGGCACCGTCCCGGCGCTCTGGTACAGGTCGAGCAGCACGAGCGCGCCCACCTCGTGTGCGCGGTCGATGATCGCCTTGGCGTCCTGCAGGTAGGCGCTCTTGAACAGCACGTGGCTGATCGGCACGAGCAGCGTGCGCTCGTCGATCGCCTCGAGCATGAGCTCGGTCGGCACCGTCAGCCCGTCGGGGGATTCGACGACGACGACCTCGGTCTCTCCACGTCGCGCATGCGCTTCATGCACGTACATGACGCTCGGAAACTCCAGGTCGCTGTAGACGATCCGGTTGCGCTGCGGCGTGGGCTCCAGGCAGCTGAGCACGAGCGACTGGGTGACGCTCACGTTCTGGTGCATCGCGATCGATCGCGGCGGCGCACCGATGATCGGCGCGAGCTCGTCGCCGATCTCGAGCGGCATGTCCCACCACCCCTCGGCCCACGCGCGGATGCCACGCGTCTGCCACGTGGTCGCGAACTGCGCGAGCGCCACGTGCACGCCCTCCGGCATCGCACCGAGGCTGTGGCTGACGAGGTACGTCGTGTCGGCAAGGATCGGAAATCGATCGCGAAACGCGATCAGCTCGTCGTCGTCCACCATCGTCGTGCTCCCGTGCCGGCATCCGCGCACGACCGTCGCCGCGCGCCTGCGACGGGGAGTTTCGCATGCCAGGGCCGGAAACCGACCATCACATACGAAACTCCGGCGCGTGCTGGCGCGAACCGGACGGCATCGAACGCCGACATGCGTAGGATCAAGGGACCATGAGCACACGCACCCCGCATCGCGAGTTCGAGGATTCGATCCACACCGACGACCTGCGCGAGCGGGAGACGTACCCCGACTACCTGCGCCTCGACGTCCTGCTGAGCGCGCAGCAGCCGCGCTCGAACCCGCCGCACCACGACGAGCTGCTGTTCATCATCCAGCACCAGACGAGCGAGCTCTGGATGAAGCTGCTCATCCACGAGCTGCAGGAGGTGATCGCGTGGATCCGCCGCGACAACCTCGAGCCGTCGTTCAAGATCCTCGCGCGCGTGGGCGCGATCCAGAAGCAGCTGTTCGAGCAGTGGGCGGTGCTCGAGACGCTCACGCCGAGCGAGTACGTGCAGTTCCGCGGCGCGCTCGGCACCGCAAGCGGGATCCAGTCGGCGAACTACCGCGCACTCGAGTTCCTGATGGGCAACAAGGAACGCAAGATGCTCGGGCCGCACAAGCACGACCCCGAGCTGCACGGCTGGCTGCAGGGGATCCTCGAGGCACCGAGCATCTACGACGAGTTCCTGCACTACCTCGCGCGGCGCGGCGCGCCGATTCCCACCGAGTGCCTCGAGCGCGACTACTCCAGGCCCTACGACGAGGTCCCCGAGCTCGTCGAGGTGTTCCGGACGATCTACGAGGACACCGAGCGGTACTGGGACGAGTACGAGATGTGCGAGAAGCTCGTCGACGTGGAGGAGCGGTTCCGGCTCTGGCGCTACCGCCACCTGCTCACGGTGCAGCGCGTGATCGGGTTCAAGCGCGGCACCGGCGGCAGCTCGGGCGTGGGATTCCTCAGCAAGGCACTCGACACCACGTTCTTCCCGGAGCTGTGGGACGTCCGCACCGAGCTGCGCGAGCCGGCGCAGCTCGGCACGCCGGGCTGAAAATCGACGATTCCTCGCCACGCGGAGTGGATCACCCGCGGGCCCCACGGCATGATGCGCAGCAGTTGACCGTGCTTCGATCGAACGATTTCGGGGCACGACGACGACCAGCCCATGCGTACGACCATCCTCGCAACCATCCTCGCCGCCGTGCTCGTACTGGGGATCGCAGCCACGATCGTGCTGCTGATGTCGCATGCCTGAACACGGGCTGCGACCGCGCTGCGGCGCCTCGTCGTGGCGCCGGCTCGAGGCCCGTTTCCCCGTCTTGCCGACGACTACGGTTGCGAGTTCCCCCGCGACACGGCACCATGTGGGGGACGACCGCTGTCGTTGAGCGCGCAACGACATGCCGATGGAGCACTGATCCACGATGAGCACGAGCCAGGAAGCAGCAGCAGTCACCGGCGAGAAACTGGTCGCCTGGCAGCGGCTGCTGCGCGCCAACTGCGTGCTCATGCGGCAGCTCGACTCGGAGCTGCAGACCGAGCACCGCATGACGATCAGCGACTACGACGTGCTCGTGGCGCTGCGCGACGCACCCGACGGGCACCTGCGCATGAGCGACCTGTCGCGGCGAACGATGCTCACGCGATCCGGCATGACCCGGCTCGTGCAGGGGCTCGAGCGCGACGGGCTCGTGGAGCGCATGAACTGCCCCGAGGACGCACGGGTGGCGTGGATCAGGCTGTCGGACGACGGCAAGCAGCGGCTCGCCGAAGCGCGCTTGACGCACCACGCGGGGATCCGCCGGCTGTTCGCCGACCACCTCGAAGACACCGAGGCCGAGCAGCTCACTGAGCTGCTCGGCCGAATTCCCGGTGTCGCGGACGGCTCCAACACCGCCTGCTGCGGCGGCGCGGAGGACTGACCTCGCGCGTCAGGCGTTCGCGGTCTCGTTGATCACGACCTTCTCGATGAGCGCGCCGTCGACCGGTCGGTCCATGCCGTCGGTCTCGAGGCCCTCGAGCTTGTCGACCACGTCCATGCCGGCGACCACGTTGCCGAACACGGTGTGCTTGCCGTCGAGCCACGGCGCCGCATCGGTGGTGACGATGAAGAACTGCGAGCCGTTGGTGTTCGGGCCGGCGTTCGCCATGGCGAGCGCGCCGCGCACGACCTTGTGCTGGTTGAACTCGTCCTCGAAGGGATAGCCGTCGTAGCCCTTGTCCTCCGGGCCACCGGTGCCGGTGCCGTGCGGGCATCCACCCTGGATCATGAAGTCCTTGATGATGCGGTGGAAGGTGAGCCCGTCGTAGTAGCCGTCGTTGGCGAGCTTGACGAAGCTCTCGACGGTCTTGGGGGCGTCGTCGGGGTACAGGTCGAGGGTGATGTCGCCCTCGCTCGTGGACATGACTGCCTGCATGTTCGGTCCCTTCATGGGTTCGGGGTGCTGCTTCGGTCCGAACGGATACTAGCGGCCATCCGCACGGTCGTCGCGGCCGCGGCGGGCGAGCCGGGTCGAAGCTGCTCGTGCGCAGGTGTGAACATGCGTCCATGCTGATCGATGCCGCACGCACGCTCGACCACCTCGTCACGATGACCGCGCCCGGAGCTCCGGTCGCGCCGGTCGTGGACGCGCTCGGCGAGGTGGCGCGCACGATCCGCGCGGAGCTGCCCGGCGTGGAGCAGTCGCGCGCGGGCGCGGCGTTCGTCGACGAGCTCGCTCGCGTGGCGAACTCCGCAGGCAAGCTCGGCGAGTCGCTGCAGGAGCTCGCGAGCACCGATGGCATGACGACGTTCGATCCCGCCTTTGCCGCCGACGACGCATCGTGGGACGACTGGTTCACGCACGCGGCCGCGTCGGTGCGTGATGCGGCTCAGGCCACTTCGTCGACGCGGTCGGTGTAGACGCCGCTCGCGCCGGCGGCGGCGAGCGCATCGAAGCGGTCCTGGTCGTTGATCGTGTACACGTAGCTGCCCAGGCGCAGGCCGCGCAGGGCACGCAGCACGGCGGACGTGGCGAGCGCATCGGGGATCGTGACGCCCTGTGCGTACGCGGTGATGAACGGCGCGCCGAGCAGCAGCTCGCGGGTCGTCGCCTCCCCGCGGATCAGCTCGAGGCAGCCCGCGCCGGTACGCGATCGCAGCGCCTGCAGCAGCTGCGCGTCGGCGGACTGGAAGGTGGCGGTGGCCGGGTCGATCGGCTCGCCTCGTCGCAGCTGGCGCCCGTCGTTCCACTCGACCCGCGATTCGGCCACCACGCGTTCGATGGCCTCGATCGCACGTGGCCTGGAGACCTTCACGTCGAGCATCACCGCGCCGTCGCGGCCCGCGACGAGATCGAGCACCTCGGCGAGCGTCGGCAGGTCCGCTGCGAGCGTGCGCAGCGCTGCGGCGTCGAGCTGGCCGACCTTGCGATCGATGTCGTGCGTGCGCGCGAGCGACGCGTCATGCGTGCAGACGGGTACTGCGTCGTGGGTGCAGCGCACGTCGATCTCCACCACGCTGACATGGTCGAGCGCCGCGGCGATCGCATCGAGCGTGTTCTCGCGGGCCCCGTCGCGTGCGAGTCCGCGGTGCGCGATGGTGAACGTCATGGTCGGACCTCCTCGACGGGTCGTCGTCGCCATTCGTAGAGTGCGATCGAAGCAGCGACGCCGGCGTTGATGCTCTCCACGCCCGGATGCTGCGGGATGCGCGCGACCACGTCGGCCGCATCGCGCGCGGCGGTCCCGACGCCGTCGCGCTCGCTGCCGACCACGATGATCGTGCTGGGATCGAGGTCGACGTCCCACAGGTCGACGGTCCCGGCCGCGTCGAGCGCCACGACCCGCAGCGCGGGCGATGCGGCGCGCACCGCGGCGAGCTCGTCGGGGACGTTGGTGTCGGGTGCGTCGAGCCGCGCGATCGGCACGCGAAAGCACGCACCCATGCTCGCGCGCGCGGCCTTCGGACCGAACGGGTCGGCGGTGCCGGGGAGCGTCACCACGCCGCCGCCACCGAGCGCCGCGGCCGTGCGCAGCGCGGTGCAGACGTTGCCGGGATCGCCCAGGCCGTCGAGCGCGATCCATGGACCGGTCACGCCGCTGCGCGATCGCTCGTCGAGCGCGACGGCCAGGTCGCGCGGGCGCGGCTGGTCGAAGATCGCGATCACGCGGGGCGGGTGCCCCATCGCGCTCACGCCGGCGAGCAGCGCGGGCTCGACCGGCTCGATCGGGCACGGCACGAGCGCGGGATCGATGTCGGGCACGCGCTCGGCGTCGACGAGCAGCACGCGCGCGCGGGCGCCGGTCTCGAGCCCTGCGAGCACGAGATCCTCGCCTTCCACGACGAACGCGCCCGCGAGGTCGCGAGCGCGTCGTCGGTGCAGCTTCCGCACCTCCTTGAGGTGCGCGTTCTGCGCAGAGGTGATCAGGCCTTCGCCTCTTCGGCCAGCGCGTGCCTGGCGGCCTCCGCCAGCACGGTGAACGTCGCCGCGTCGTGCACGGCGATGTCGGCGAGCACCTTTCGGTCGAGCTCGATCTCCGCGAGCTTCAGGCCGTGCATGAAGCGGCTGTAGCTGAGCTCGTTGAGGCGAGCGGCCGCGTTGATGCGGGTGACCCACAGCTGTCGGAACTCGCGCTTCTTGACGCGGCGGTCGCGATAGCGGTACGCCATCGACTTGTAGACCTGCTCCTTGGCGCGGCGGTAGACGTTGTTCTTCTGACCGCGGTAACCGGAAGCCTGCTTGAGGACGGTTCGTCGCTTCTTGTGGGCGCCGACTGCGCGCTTGACTCGTGCCATGGTGGAATCCTCTTTCGAACGGGGGTGACGGGGAGCGGGGGAAGTCCGCGATCAGCGCGTGTAGTACGTGCCGAGCAGGCTCTTGACTTCCTTGTAGTCGCACGACGCGACGGCCTGGTCCTTGCGGAACTGGCGCTTGCGCTTGCGGGTCTTGTGCTCCATGTTGTGGCGCGAGCCCGTGTTCTTGTGCATGAGCTTGCCGGTGGCGCTCACCTTGAAGCGCTTCTTGGCAGCGCTCTTCGTCTTCATCTTCGGCATGTCGTCACCCGTCCTGGGTCGTGTCTGTCATGTCTGCCGGAGGCGGCGAGCCGCCTCCGGGGCTTCCGTGCTCGTCTACGCCGAGGCGGCGTCCGCACCGTCAGCACCCTCGTCGGAGACCGGGCGGGCCTCCTTCTTCTTCGAGGGAGCGAGCATCATCGTCATGTTGCGGCCTTCGAGGTTCGGCTTCGTCTCGACGGTCGCGAGGTCGGAGACATCCTGCGCCACGCGCTCGAGGATGTTGCGACCCAGCTCGGGGTGCGCCATCTCTCGGCCGCGGAACATGATCGTGACCTTGACCTTGTCGTCGGCCTCGAGGAAGCGCCGCACGTGGTTGGTCTTGGTCGTGTAGTCACCGGGTCCGATCTTCGGTCGGTACTTGATCTCCTTGATGACGATCTGGCTGCGGTTCCTGCGAGCTTCCTTGGCCTTGATGTTCTGCTCGTACTTCCACTTGCCGTAGTCCATGACTCGGCA
>JAGQUL010000032.1 GCA_020438525.1 Thermoleophilia bacterium
CGAAGCAGCCGCCCTGGTCGATCGCCACGTCGACCACGACGCTCGCGGGCTTCATGGTGCGCAGCATGTTGCGCGTCACCAGCCGCGGCGCGAGCGCGCCGGGAAGCAGCACTGCTCCGATCACGAGGTCGGCAGCCGCGACCTGCTCGGCCACGGAGAGCGCGGTCGACACGACGAAGTTGACGCGACCGTGGAGGATCTCCTCCAGGTAGCGCAGGCGATCGATCGAACGGTCCACGATCGTGACGTTCGCGCCCATGCCGAGCGCGATCTTGGCGGCGTTGTAGCCGACGTTGCCACCACCGATCACCACGACCTTGGCAGGCTTCACGCCGGGCACGCCGCCGAGCAGGATGCCGCGGCCTCCCATGCTCTTCTCGAGGAAGTACGCGCCGACCTGCGGTGCGATGCGTCCCGCGACCTCGCTCATCGGAGCGAGCAGCGGCGTGCGGCCGTCGTCGGTGCGGACGGTCTCGTAGGCGATGCAGGTGCCGCCGGATGCCTGCAGGCGCTTCGTGAGCTCAGGCTCCGGCGCGAGATGCAGGTAGGTGAACAGGGTCTGGCCGGGGCGCACGAGCTCGGGCTCGTCCTGGACCGGCTCCTTGACCTTGAGCAGCAGGTCGGAGTGCTCCCAGGCCTGCTCGCGCGTGACGATCTTCGCGCCCACGGCGCGGTAGTCGGCATCCGCGAACTGGCTGCCCTCGCCGGCACCCTCCTGCACGAGCACCTCATGCCCTGCTCGCGCCAGCTCGTGGGCGCCTGCGGGCGTGAGCGCGACGCGGTACTCGTCGGGCTTGATCTCGGTGACGACGCCGACCTTCATGCGTGTGTTCCTTGCGACGTGGGATCGAACGGAGCGAGCCTACCGGCTCGGCCCACGATGCGCTTCGGAGATCAGTCGCGGGCGAGTCGGACGAGGTTGCGGGCGACCTCGAGCATCTCGACGAGGCTGCGCACCTCGATGTACTCGTCGGTGGTGTGGATGAGCCGCATGCCGTTCGGCAGGTTCGCGCACGGCACGCCGGCGACGTTGAAGACGTTCGCGTCGGATCCACCGCCGCAGGGCACGAGCTTCGGCTCGTACCCGGAGGCCTCGAGCGCGCGCATGGCGTGCGCAACGACCGGGTGCTTCTCGCTGAAGCGGTACGCGCGGTACTCGTCCCGGCGCTGGACGTCGAGGTCGACGCCGTGGCGGGTCGCGGCATCGGTGAACGCGGCGAGCACGTCCTCGGTCACGGCGGCCGCTCGGTCATGGTCGAGGCTTCGCACCTCGGCCTTGAGCGTGCAGCGCTCGGGCACGATGTTGACCGCGGTGCCGCCGCTGATCAGCCCCACGTTCGCGGTGGTCTCGCCGTCGATCCGGCCGTGCGGCATCGCAGCGATCGCGTCCGCTGCCGCACGGATCGCGCTTCGACCGGCCTCGGGCGCGATGCCGGAGTGCGACGCGACGCCCGTGAACGTCGCGACGATCGACACCTGGCTGGGTGCCTGGAAGACGATCTTGCCGATGTCGTTTGCATGGTCGAACACGTAGCCGAACTCGGCATCGAGCTTCGTCGTGTCGAATGCCTTGGCGCCGAGCAGGCCGACCTCCTCACACGGCGTGAGCACGATCTCGAGGCCCGCGTGCGGCTCTCCCGACTCGACGAGCTCGCGCACCAGCTCGAGCATCACCGCAACGGCTGCCTTGTTGTCGCCGCCAAGGATCGCTTCTCGCTCGTTGGTGACGCACAGCACGCCGTTGCGATCCTCGAGCACCGGCACGACGTCGTCCTCGAGCGCGACGGTGTCGAGGTGCGCACACAGGAAGATCGGGGTGCCGGTGGCGCCGGGCGTGGCGGGAAGCCTGACGTAGAGGTTGCCGCAGCCGGCGCCGCCGCGCGGGATCGTGTCGGCAGCGTCGTCTTCCTCGACCTCGAGGCCGAGTCCTTCGAGGAAGCCACGACACCAGGTCGCGGCACGACCTTCATCGCGTGCGGGGGACGGAATCGCGCAGAGGTCGATGAACGCGTGCAGGACTGCCGGCGCTTCCTCGGGCTTGAGTGCCTCGAGCGCGATCCGGTGCGTGGTGTCGGTGCTCATGAACGCACCTTACCCGCGACCGCGATCGGCCGAGCATCGGCAGGAAAGCAGCGACGCGTCTAGCTTCGTCGTACGTCGTCGACCCACGCCCACGTGCGCAGCAGCTGCGCGCCGAGCTCGGTCCGAAGGCGTGCGAACTCGGCCACGGACAGGCGGCCGTCGCCGTCGGTGTCGTATGCGCGGATCGCCTGCAGGATCTCGGCTCGCGTTGCGGTGTGATCGTGGTTGACGTCGGCGCGGGCGACGAGTCGATCGAGGCTCCACGTCTTGCTGCGGTGGACGCGCACCAGGTCGAGTTCGGGTCGTCCCTCGAGGAATCCGAGCGACAGGCCCGACGCCGAGGACGTGGACGAGCGGGCCTCGCTGAAGATGGGGAACCCGAAGATGCGGTTGTCGGTGATGTTGCCGTCGCCGTTGTGGTCGAACGAGTCGAGCAGCACCTTGGCTGCTTCCTCGAACGTCCAGCCGGTCGCGGCCCGCGTGGCTTCGACCTCGGCCATGCTTGCGACGCCGAGCGGTGTCGGGACCGGAACCGTCGCGGCGAGTGTCGTGAAGCCGAACATGTGGTGATCGTAGCGATCCACGACGGGCGCCCCACACCCCGGCGGGGCGTGCGCGGCCGGTGGTGGCCACGGGTCTGGCCAGTTCAGCGCGGTGCGTAGATGGCGCCTTCTCGAGCGTGCTGCACGCGTGCCATCGCTCGGACGAAGTCGCGGAACAGCGGCTCCGGGCGGGTCGGGCGGGAGATGAACTCGGGGTGGTACTGGGCGGCGACGTAGAACGGATGGTTCTCGAGCTCGATCACCTCGACGAGCCGACCGTCGGGCGAGGTGCCCGACACCACGAGGCCCGCGGCCTCGAGCTGTGCGCGCAGCTCGAGGTTCACCTCGTAGCGGTGGCGGTGCCGCTGCGCGATCGTGTCGACGCCGTACGCTTCGTGTGCCTTGGTGTCGGGCACGAGGTGCACCGGCTGCGAACCAAGTCGCATCGTGGCACCCATGTCCTTGACGTCCTTCTGCTCGGGAAGCAGGTCGATGACCGGGTACGGGCTCTGTTCGTCGAACTCGCTGGAGTTGGCTCCGGCCATTCCGGCGACGTTGCGTGCGAACTCGACCACCGCGACCTGCATGCCGAGGCACACGCCGAGGTAGGCGACCTCGTTCTCGCGCGCCCAGCGCGCCGCGGCGATTTTTCCTTCGATGCCGCGATCGCCGAAGCCGCCGGGCACGAACACCCCGTCGACGCCGCGCAGCACCTCGGCGACGTTCTCGTCGGTGACGATCTCCGAGTCGACCCAGCGCACCCGCACGCGCGCACCGTGGAAGATCCCGCCGTGCTTGAGCGCCTCGACGACGCTCAGGTACGCGTCATGAAGCTTTACGTACTTGCCGACGAGCGCGACCTCCACCTCGCGGCTGCGGCCGTCCATGCGGCGCACGAGGGTCTCCCACTCGCTGAAGTCGAGGTCGCCGGTCTGCAGGCCGAGCTTGCGGATCGCGACCACGTCGAGCTGCTCGTCGCGCATGTGCAGCGGCACGCGGTAGATGTCGTCGGCGTCGTGCGCGCTGATCACCGCGTCGAGCTCGACGTCGCAGAACGACGCGATCTTCGAGCGGATGTCGGTCTCGAGCTTGTTGTTGGAGCGGCAGACGAGCATGTCGGGCTGCAGGCCGATGCGGCGCAGCTCCTGCACGCTGTGCTGCGTGGGCTTGGTCTTGAGCTCGCCCGCGGCGCCGAGGTACGGCACGAGCGTGCAGTGCACGATCAGCGTGCGGTCCTTGCCCACGTCGTTGCGGAACTGCCGGATCGCCTCGAGGAACGGAAGCCCCTCGATGTCGCCGACCGTACCGCCGATCTCGGTGATCACCACGTCGACATCGCGCGACTTGGTGACCTCGGCGAAGCCCTGCTTGATCGCGTCGGTCAGGTGCGGCACGACCTGGATCGTGTCGCCCAGGTAGTCGCCCGCTCGCTCGCGGCGCAGCATGTCCCAGTACAGGCGACCCGAGCTGACGCTGGCGAACCTGGTGAGGTTCTCGTCGACGAAGCGCTCGTAGTGGCCGAGGTCGAGATCGGTCTCCGCGCCGTCGGCGGTGACGAACACCTCGCCGTGCTGGTACGGGCTCATCGTGCCCGGATCGACGTTCAGGTAGGGATCGAACTTCTGGATCCACACCCGAAGGCCACGAGCCTTGAGCAGCCGCGCAAGCGAGGCGGCGGTGATGCCCTTCCCGAGCGAGGAGACCACCCCTCCCGTCACGAAGACGTAGCGCGTGTGGTCGGCGGCGTTCTGCTCAGGTGCCATGCGGGTCCCTTGGCTGGCTGTCGGTACCGGACACAGGCTATCGCGACCATACGACGCGGCGCGTCAGTGCGTCGTGAAACGAATCCGGCCGGGCATGCGACATCGGGGTGGGGCGGCCATCGGGGGATCGCCACGGGAACCACGAAGTCGGGGAGCAACACCATGAGCGAGATCGGGGCAGTACGAGCATTCGTCCACAGCGCGGAGCAGTTCCTGGGCTCGCATGCGCAGGCGCTCGAGTCCGGACGGGTCGGCAACAACACCCAGTTGTTCAGGATCGCGAACGAGGCAGTCGAACTCGCACGAACGGCGCCGTCCGAGGTCCTGGTTCGCGGCGATGGCTATGCACAGCCCGCATCGGGCCAGATCGCGGACGCCATCAAGGGCATCCGCAGGGGGTTCGAGAACTATGGGCTGACGACGCCGAACCTGTCGCTGTCGGGCCTGGGCGAGATCGTGACCCAGGCGAAGGAGGGTGCCGCCCACCTCGCCGGTCGACTCGAGCGTTCTGCGGCCTGGGACGCGCACGTCCACGGCTGATCCTCGATCAGGTCAGGCGACGAGTGCGTGCGCGCGCTCGATCGCGTCGCGCAGGTCCGTGGCGAGCCGGTCGTCGCCGATCCGGCGACCGGGAATGCCGACCGCCGACAGCACCTTTCGATGCCGCGGCTGCATGCCGCACAGCACCACCTGCACGCCACGGTGGTCGAATGCCTCGATCGTCTCGGCAAGCGCCTGCGCACCCGAGGAATCGAGCACGTGCAGGCCGCCGAGGCGCAGCACGACGACCCGTGCACGGTCGAGCGACGCAAGCTCGTCCACGAATCGATGGGCCGCACCGAAGAAGAGCGACCCGTCGAGCCGATAGACGAGGATCCGCTCGTCGAGCAGCTCGTGCAGCTCGTCGTCGCCGACCTGCATCGATGCGGCGAGCGTCGCGGATGCCTCCGGACCGACGCTGCTTGCTCGTGCCATCGTGCGCAGCACGAGCACCATCGTCACCGCCACGCCGATCTCCACCGCGGTGATCAGGTCGAAGGCGATCGTGGTGCCTGCGGTCACGACGAAGATCACGGCATCGGACCGGCTGGCCCGCAGCAGCGAGCCGACGGCAGCCACGTCGACCATGCGCACCGCGGTGAGCATGAGCACGCCGGCGAGCGCGGCGTACGGCACGTAGGCGACGAGTCCGGAGGCGCCGAGCAGCACGGCGAGCAGCACGATGCCGTGGAACATCGCTGCGGCGCGCGTCCGTGCGCCGGCTCGCACGTTCACTGCGGTGCGGGCGATCGCGCCGGTCGCGGGCATGCCACCAACCAGCCCGGCCGCGACGTTGGCAAGGCCCTGACCGACGAGCTCGCGGTCGGGATCGGTGGGCGCCAGGTCGCTCATGCCGTCGGCCACGCGGGCGGAGAGCAGGCTCTCGAGCGCGGCGAGCGCAGCGATGATCGCTGCCGCCGGCAGCAGCTCGTCGAGCGTCGACCACGATGGCACGTCGACTCCGAACGAGGTGGCGCCGAGGTCGAGCGCACCGATGGTTCGCACGTCTAGGTCGAGCATCGACGCTGCCACTGCGGCGACGAGGATCGCCACGAGCGAACCCGGGAACGTCGGTCGGATGCGCCGCAGCAGGACCATGATCGCCACCACGCCTGCCGCGATCGCGATTCGCGGGCCGGCGAGGTTCCAGTCGGCCGACTGCAGGGCGTGGATCGTTGCTGGCAGCGTGTCGTGGTCGCGCGAGCGCGGCACATCGAGCAGGATCGGGATCTGCTGCAGGAAGATGATCGTGGCGATGCCCACGGTGAAGCCCTCCACCACGGGCCACGGCACGAGCGTCACCGCCCGTCCCAGCCCCAGCCAGCCGGCCGCGATGACGATGATCCCTGCGATCACCGCCAACAGCGGCACGGCGGCCGCGCCGTGGTCGGCCACGACCGGCACGAGCACGACGGTCATCGCTCCGGTCGGTCCCGACACCTGCAGGCGCGAGCCGCCGAAGATCGCAGCGACGATGCCTGCGACGATCGCGGTCAGGAGTCCCGGCCCCGCGCCGAGTCCCGCGCCGATGCCGAACCCGAGCGCGAGCGGGAGCGCCACGATGCCGACCGTCAGTCCGGCGACGAGGTCGATCGACCAGCCACGGCGGCTCTGCGGAAAGTCACCCGGTCGCGGCAGCGTTCGCGACCGGATCGTGCGCAGCGCGCTGCGTGCGGTGTCGGTCGTCTCGCTCGCGGTCATGGGTGCAGTATCGCGCACACCGGTCAGGTGCGCGCGCGTTCGTGGCCCGGTTCTCGATCGAAGAACCGCGGACCGCGCAGCTGGCGGGCGTGTTCACGCGCTGCGTCGTCGGTCGCATCCGCGCCGAGCATCCGCACGAGCTCGTCCTCGACGTCTGCCTCGCCGCGCAGCGTCGCGAGCGACGTTCGCACGCCGTTTCCGGAGTCGCCCTTCGCGATCACGACGTGGGAGTCGGCGCGCGCGGCGACCTGCGGCAGGTGGGTGATGCACAGCACCTGGCGGCGATCGGCGAGACGACGAAGCATCGTTGCCACTGCATGGGCGGTGTGTCCGCCGATGCCCGCGTCGATCTCGTCGAAGAGGATCGTGCCGACGCCGCCGTGTGCGTCGTCGCGCAGCGATGCGACGAGCAGCGCGAGCGCGATTCGCGAGAGCTCGCCCCCCGACGCGACCTGCGCGACGGGCCGTGGCTCGATTCCTGCTGCGGGTGCGAGCAGCAGCTGCACCTTGTCGGCGCCGTGGGCCGACAGCGGCGCGTCGTCGACCGCCACGCGGAACACGCTGCCGGCCATCCCGAGCTCGTCGAGCGCGTCCTTCACGTCGGCTGCCAGCTGGTCGGCGAGCGCGCATCGCGACGCAGTCAGTCGTGCGGCCACGCCGGTCGCCGTCTCGAACGCCGTCGCGCGCTGCGCCTCGGCGCGTGCCAACGCTCCGGCGGAGTCGTCGAGCACCTCCACCTGCTCGCGCAGGTCGCGCCACGTCGCGAGCACCGATTCGACCGTGCCGCCGAAGCGTCGCTTCAGCTCGTCGTAGCTCGACAGGCGCTCCTCGATCTCGTCGATGTCGCCGGGACCGTCGGCGAGGTCGCCGAGCCGCGACGACACCTGTGACGCTGCATCGGTGAGCGCCTCCTGTGCGCCGAGCACGATCCCGGCCAGCTCGTCGAGCGTCGGGTCGAGCTCGACGCACGCCTGCAGCTCGGCGTACGCTCGGCCTGCCAGGTCGATCGCGCTGCCGTCGCTGCCCGCACCGTCGAGAACGGCACCTGCACGGGAGAGCGTCTCCACGATTCCGGCGTGGTGGCGTGCGCGATCGCGTCGCGCTCGCAGGTCGGCCTCGTCCTCGATGCTCGGGCCGACCGCCGCGATCCGGTCGAGGTCGTCGCGCAGCTGGTCGCCGCGGCGCTGGACCTCCTCCGCCTGCGTCCGGACGCGCTCCAGCGCCCGCTCCGCCTGCGCGAACGCTGCATGTGCGGCGGCCATCTCCGCGCGCAGCCGGGCATGCGCGGCGTCGCCGGCTCCGTCAAGCGTGGCACGCTGCACGTCGGGTGACTTGAGCCGGACCTGCACATGCTGGCCTGCGGTCGCCACGAGCAGCTTGCCGGCAGCGGCAAGGTCACCCTTGGTGACGGTGCGTCCCCACGCCAGTGCGCGGCTTCGACCGTTCGCGTCGACTCGTCGCGCGAGCACGAGCGACGCGTCGGGCTCGGGGCGCAGCTGCGCGAGCGTCTCCACGTCGGGATGCGACCAGAACGAGTCGTCGGGCTCGAACTCGCCCTCGACCCATGCCTTGTCACCGCCGGGACCGACCTGTCCTGCATCGGCGTCGCCACCGAACAGCAGCGAGATCGCCGTGGCGAGCAGCGTCTTGCCGGCCCCGGTCTCGCCGGTGATCGCGGTGAGCCCGCCACCCGGCTCGAACTCCGCCCGCTCCACGATCACGAGGTTCTCGATGTCGACTCGCACGATCATGGTGCCGCCTCCTCCTGCCCGGCCGATTCGGCCGGGGCCTCGAGCTTGCGGTCGCTCGCGCGCACGCGCGGCCCGTGGAACGTCATCTGCACCGCGAAGTTGTCGCGGTACCGGGCGTAGAAGCTCGTCTCGTCGGTGAACGCGAGCGTGGCGCGTGCGCCGCCGCGACGCACGCGCAGCACCTCGCCCGGCTGCAGCCTGCCGACCTGTACGCCGTCGGCGAGCACCTTGAGCGGCGCGCCACGACCCATGTGCTGCACCTCGATCGTGTCGTCGGGCGCAACGACGAGCGGTCGCGCCGCGAGCGTGTGCGGTGCGACGAAGCTCACGACGGTGCCCTTCACGCCCCAGGCGAGCACCGGTCCGCCGTTGGACAGGTTGTATGCGGTCGAGCCGACGGGCGTCGCCATGACCATCCCGTCGCACGCGACGGTGCCCATCTCGTCGATGAAGTGTCCCTCGTCGCTCACGATCCGCCATGCGAGCTCGTTGACGCGGCCGGTGATGCCGCCGGTCGCCACCACGTCGTTCACGGCGGTGGCGGATCCGCGGCCGGCAAGGTCGAGCTCCAGCCCTGGCAGCTCGCGCGTTCGGTAGCTGCCTGCGGCGAGCGACTCGATCGCGTGCTCGAGCGAGTCGTGCGACGCGCCGGACAGGAATCCCAGCATGCCGAAGTTCACGCCGAGCACCGGGGTCTCCGGGCCGAGCTGCGCGAGCGTTCGCAGCAGCGTGCCGTCGCCGGCGAGCACGATCGCGGCATCACAGCCACCGGCCGCGGCGCTGCCGCCGCTCTCGTCGACGATCCGGCATGCGTCGGCGAGCCGGGGATGTTTCTCGGACTCCACCGGGTCGGCGACGAGCTCGATTCCCACCCGCTCCGCCGTGTCGCAGAGCACGCCGACTGCACGCCCTGCCACGGCAGGGTCGCGATGGGTCACCACGTACAACCGTCGAACGGCGTTCATGGCTGCAAATCCTACCGACGAGCACGGTCACACGGGGCCGCGCACGAGGGCCACGTACTCGATGTTGCCCTTGGGACCCGGCGGATGGGCCTGCTCCACGCCGAGCACGTCCATCCCCATCGAGCGGAGCGATTCGATCGCCTCGTCGCGCACCTGTTCGCGCACGGCTGCGTCGACCAGCACGCCCTTCTTGCCGTGGCGGTTCATCCGGTCGCGCCCCGCCTCGAACTGCGGCTTGATCAGCAGCACGCCCCACCAACCGCTCGGCTCCATCGCGGCGATCGCGGCAGGGAGCACCGTTGCGAGCGGGATGAACGATGCGTCGCAGACGATCAGGTCCGGTGCGTAGGGAAGGTCCGTGGCCGCGAGGTGTCGCGCATTGGTGCGCTCCATCACGGTGACGCGCTCGTCGTCGCGCAGCCGGGGATGCAGCTGGCCGTAGCCCACGTCGACCGCCACGACGTGTGCGGCCCCTTCCTGCAGCAGGCAGTCGGTGAACCCGCCCGTGCTCGCTCCCACGTCGATCGCCCGTGCACCATCGATCCGCAGGCCGTGCTCGCTGATC
>JAGQUL010000266.1 GCA_020438525.1 Thermoleophilia bacterium
GCGGGTTCGCCCCGATCAAGGACGTGCCCAAGACCCGCGTGTACCGGCTCGCCCGCTGGCGCAACGCGCAGGCCACGGCCGCCGCAGCCAGGCCCGTGATCCCGCCGAGCGTGATCGATCGCGAGCCGAGCGCCGAGCTGCGCAGCGACCAGCGCGACAGCGACTCGCTCCCGGACTACGACGTGCTCGACGCGCTGCTCGAGCTGCTCGTCGACCACGACCGCGGGGTGGAGGACGCGATCGCCGCAGGGTACGACGAGGCGCTCGTCGTGCGCGTTCAGCGCATGCTCGACCGCGCCGAGTACAAGCGCCGCCAGGCCCCGCCCGGCGTGCGCATCTCAAGCAAGGCGTTCGGTCGCGACCGTCGCGTGCCGATCACGAATCGCTTCGACGGGCGGGTGGCTAGCCCCGCGCGGTGACCGGCTCGCGGTGCCCGCTCGCCGCGGAGGCGTACGCGGCAAGCACCACGTCGCTCGCGTGGATGCCCTCGCGCAGCGAGACCGGTGCCTGCGTCGGCCGATCCTCGACGAAGCGCAGGAACGACGCGACCAGCTCGCGCGTCATGTCGTCGGGGCTGTAGCCGACGTGCCGCAGCTTGCCGGCCGAGTCGTCGAACAGCTCCATGTGCGTCGCCATGGGATCGATCCGCAGCCGCCCCTCGGTGCCCACGATCTCCAGCCACACGTCGCCCCACGTGGGAAACGACTCCGGGCGCGACCACGACGAGTCGATGCTCGCGAAGAACCCGCTCGCGAAGTCGAGCGTCACCACGCCGCAGTCCTCGACGTCGTTCTGCGGCTGCAGCACGTGCGCCGAGCGGGCGTACGCGTGCGTGACGTGATCGTCGAGCAGCCAGCAGAGCGCATCACCCAGATGGACGACGTGATCCTGCAGCGCACCGCCGCCGGCATCGACCTTCGACCCGAACCAGCCACCCGGGAACTGGCCGTGGTTGGTGCCTCGACCCGCGATCGGCGTGCCGATCGCTCCGGCCGTGATCGCCGCGCGCGCCCGCTGCAGCGACTCCGCGAACCGCACCGGCAGCGCCACCATCACCAGCGACGCATCCGCCTCCGCCACGAGCCGCGCCAGGTCGTCGGCGTCTGCCGCCACCGGCTTCTCCGCCAGGACCGGAACGCCGGCCTTCGACGCCGCGAGCGTGTGGTCGACCCGCTCACGATTGGTGCCGGCAACGATCACCGCATCGCTCGCGTCGAGCAGCGCATCGAGCTCGAGCAGCTCGGTTCGCGTCCACGCCGCGCGCGCATCCGCATCGGCCTCGTACGCACCCACGAGCGTGCCGCCGCACAGCTCGACGTTCGCAGCCAGCCCGTCCGCATGCACGTGCCGCGTTCCGATGATTCCGACCTTCGTCATCGTGCGCCTCCCGCACCCGCAGCTGCCGTTGCAGCCTCGTCCTCCCGCGCCAGCACGTCGGCGAGCGGCTCGAGCGTCACCGCATCACGCTGCTCGCTCGACTCGAGCATCGCCAGCGCGATCCGCAGCGATCCGATCGCCCAGTCGATGTCGCCCGGCATCGGCGCGCCGGTCCGGATCGCCCGCGCGAAGTCGCTCAGCTGCATCCCGAACGGATCGTTCGCCCCGACCGGTGGCGGCGGTAGCGCCGTCGCCGCATCGCTCGAGCCGTGCACCGCGAACGCCAGCTCGTCGCGCCCGCGCGAGTCGTAGCTGAGCATCCCACCGGTGCCGCACACCTCGGCCTGCTGCGAGAAGCCGTCGGGCTCCGCCCACGAGCCATGCAGGTGACAGATCGGCCCGTCCGGCACCGTCAGCGTCGCCAGCGCGTAGTCGAGCCCCGCGTACGTGTCGCTGCCCACCACCCGCGCGTACACCTCGGTCGGATCACCGAAGTACCAGCGCACCAGGTCCACGTCGTGGATCAGCATGTCGACCGCCACGCCACCCGACCGACCCATGTCGGTGTGCCACCGGTCCGGCGCCCAGTCGGGCTGCTGGCAGCGCCGCCCGAACGTCGCCACCGCCGGCGTGCCCACGTCGCCGCGCTCGATCGCGTCGCGGATCGCGCGGTACTCGGGGAAGTATCGGATCACGTGGCCCACGCCGAGCACACGCCCGGTCGCGCGCGCCGTGCGCCTGAGCATCAGCGCGTCCTGCAGCGTCCGGGTGACCGGCTTCTCCACGAACACGTGGCGGCCGTGCGCCATCGCGATCGCGGCAAGCTCGTCGTGCGTGCTCGTGGGCGTGGCGATCAGCACCGCCTCGATCCGATCGTCCTCGAGCAGCGCGTCCATCGACCCGATGTGGTCCACCTCGTGGCGCTGCGACAGCTCCACCGCCTGGTCCACCGCCGCGGCATGCACGCCGACGAGCTCCACGTCCGGGCACGCAGCCGCGCTGCGCGCATGCTGCGATCCCATCAGTCCTGCACCCACGATCGCGAGCCCGACCGGCCTTGCTTCGTCGCCCACGTCATCCCCTTGGGTCGTGTACATTCGCAGGCATGCTGCCCACCGACACGCGCACGTTACACGTCACCTCGGAAAACGTGGTGATCGACGGCCATCCACGGCGCGCGTCGCTGCTGCTTGCGCTGGGCGACGACGACCGGCCGGCGCGCGTTCAGGCCGTGGATCCCGATGCGTCGGCGATCCCGGCAGACACCGAGACCGTCGCGCTCGGCAGCGCGCTGGTCGTGCCCGCGCCGCTCGACATCCACTTCCACGGCGCCGGCGGGCATGTCGTGCCGCCTGCGGGCGACGTTGCCGCGATCGATGAGACCCTCGCTCGCGTCGTGGCCGACGCAGGCTGGCAGGGCCCCGCGGGCACGCGCTGCGCGTACGAGTGGGTCGCCACGCTGCCGGTGCCGCAGGTGCCCGCGCCCGATCCGGTCGAGCACGTCGCCGCCTGCGCCGCCGCGATCCGCGACCGCGCATCCGCCACCGGCTGCATCGGCATCCGCATCGAGGGCCTCTTCCTGAACCCCGCGCGCGCAGGCGTGTGGCCCCCGGAGACGTTCCGCGCCCCCGACACGGGCCTGCTCGACGAGCTGCACGCCGCAGCACGCGACAACGGCAGCAGCCTGCTCGTGCTCGACCTCGCGCCGGAGCTTGCAGGCGCGCTCGAGCTCGTCGAACGGTGCGGCGAGCTCGGAATCGTGGCATCGCTCGCGCACACCGACGCCACCTGGGACCAGGCACGCACGGCGATCGACGCCGGTGCGCGGCTCGCCACCCACACCTGGAACGCGATGCGACCCGTGTCGCATCGCGACCCGGGCGTGGTCGCCGCCTGCCTGACCGACGACCGCGTCACCTGCGAGCTGATCTGCGACGGCGTGCAC
>JAGQUL010000267.1 GCA_020438525.1 Thermoleophilia bacterium
GACTCGATGATCGACTTCATCGAGCACGTTGCCGACGCGACCGGGCTGCCGGTGGGAATCAAGAGCGCCGTGGGCGAGATCGCGTTCTGGGACGGGCTTGCGGCTCGGATGGCTGCACGTGGCGAGGGACCGGACTTCATCACGATCGATGGCGNNCGAGGGCGGCACCGGCGCCGCGCCGTACGTGTTCGCCGACCACGTGGCGCTGCCGTTTCGCGTGGCGATGCCGCGCGTGTACCGCGCGTTCGCGGCGCACGACCTGGCCGATCGCGTGCCGTTCGTGGGATCGGGCCGGCTCGGATTCCCGGCAGAGGCGCTCACCGCGCTCGCGCTCGGCTGCGACCTGGTGCACGTGGGACGCGAGGCGATGCTCGCGATCGGCTGCATCCAGGCGCAGCGATGCCACACCGGGCACTGCCCGAGCGGCGTGGCGACGCAGTCGAGGTGGCTGCAGCGCGGCCTCGAGCCCGACCTCAAGTCGCGCCGCCTGGCGCAGTACCTGCGCACGCTGCGCAAGGAGCTGCTCGAACTGGCGCGCACGTGCGGGCACTCGCACCCGGCGTTCGTCTCGGCGACGCAGATCGAGATGCTCGGCTCCGAGGGCCGCTCGCACACCCTCGAAGAGGTGTTCGGGCTCGACTTCGACCACGGGCAGCCCACCGCCGCCGACCGCGACGCGGTGCTGCTCGAGATGGGGCTGCTGCCGGCGGGCGCGACGCCGAGCAACTGAGCGGGCGTCAGCGCAGGTCGATGGTGCCGTCGACCCCGAGCGCACGGAGGCGACGACGGGCCACGTCGCGGTCGCTGACGGGGCTGCGCTTCGGGTCGTTCCACACGGCGATGCGGCCGCCGCGGCGCAGCGCGGCGACGAGGCGCGCGTCGATGCTCGACAGCTCGACCGGGAACGCGATCGGACCACCGACCCGGCGGGCGAGCTCGACGATCGCTCGCGCAGCGCGGCCGTTCCAGCCGGAGCCGCGCAGCGAGAGGTTGATCGTGGCGTTCGGTAAGCGCTCGCGAATCCGCAGCAGCTGGTCGAGCGACACGCCGCCACGACCGAGCACGGGCACGTTGATCACGAGCAGCTCGTCGGGAATACCTGCGTCGGCGACGAGGTCGAGCGTCGGCGTGATCGCCTCGCGCTCCTTGAAGTCGAGCTTCAGGCCGCGCCCGGTGGCCGAGCCGATCGCGATCCAGTCGCGCATGAGCAGCGCGTCGCGCGCGGGGATCCGATCGTGGGACGCGACGAGCGTTCCGCCGATGCGGCGAATGTCGACCTCGAGCCAGTCGTAGTCGCCGGTGAGTGCGCGGCGCAGCTCGGAGCGGCGGTTGGTCGCGTGCATGTTGCGTGCGTCCGCGAGGTCGGCGCCGATCGTCCAGCGCCCCGTGGGGTTGCGACGACCGAGCGCGACGAGCGTGTCGAGCTCGTCGCGGCCCAGGCGGCGGGCCGCGCCCGTGGCAGCTGGCGCGCCGACCACGCCGAGTCCGGCATGGGGCAGCATCGCGGGCGCGCGCGCATGCACGCCCGGGCGGGTCGAGGAGACCGAGGGCACGAGCGAAGACTAGCGGCTGGAGTCCGCGAGCTGCCGGCCAACCTGCAGGGCTGCGGCCAGCATCCCCGGCTGGATGCGGGCCGGACGCACCTGCGATGCCTCGGCTGCAGCGGCATCCGGGTCGATGCCATGCCGCATCGCCTCCGACCACGCCTCGATGCGCTGCAGCTCGCCTGCATCGAGCCACACGCCGTGGCGATCGCACGTGTCGACCACCACGCCGGAGCTGAACGCGTAGATGTGTCGTCGCATCGGGCCGTTGCACGCACAGCACCGACAGATCGCCACGTCGGAATCGTCGGCCATCCGGTCGGTGGCGGTGCGAAACGCCTCGAGCCGCTCGCTCGCGCTGCGCGGAATCCGGTCGTCGCGGGCGATCGACGCGAGCGCGTCCTGACCCAGGAACACGCCCAGGCACAGCGGGCACGAATCGATGCGCTGGTGCTCGTACGTCTCGGACACCAGCTCGACCTGGCAGCTGCGGCAGCGAAGGCTCATGACCGGACTATCGGCAGCAGGAGCACGATCCTCGACCCGTGCTCGATTCGCTCAGGCGTCGGCACGAGCCGCGAGCACCGACTGCGCGCCGGCGAGACGCGCGCCTGGCACGCGGGGCGGCGAGCAGCTCACGTAGTCGAGGCCGATCCGGTCGAACACGGCGATCGACTGCGGATCGCCGCCGTGCTCGCCGCACGCACCGAGCTCGATCCCGGGGCGGCCGCTGCGCGCACCCGCCATCGCCATCGCCACGAGCGGCGCGACGGCCTGCTCGTCGACGTGCACGAACGGATCGGCGGGCAGCAGTCCGCGCTCGACGTAGGTCGGCAGGAACCGGGTGGCGTCGTCGCGGCTCAGGCCGAGCGTCAGCTGGGTGAGGTCGTTGGTGCCGAACGAGCAGAAGTCGGCATGCGCCGCAATCCGCTCGGCAGCAAGGCACGCGCTCGGCACCTCGAGCATCGTGCCGAACTCGGGCAGGCTCGCATCCGCTCCAAGCTCCTCGCGCAGCACGTGCTCGATCCGCTCGCGGGTGGTCGCGATCTCCGCCTCGACCATCACGAGCGGCACCATGATCGCGGGGCGGGGATCGCCGCCGGCCGCGATCCTGCGCTGCATCGCTCGGGCGATCCAGCGCACCTGCTGCTCGTACACCACGGGCGCGACCACGGACAGGCGCACGCCTCGCAGGCCGAGCATCGGGTTGTGCTCGAGCCGGTCCTCCGCCGCCTGGCGGATCGCGTCGGGCGTGAGCCCGGCCGCCTCGGCGAGCGACTCGATCTCCTCGTCGCTGTCGGGCAGGAACTCGTGCAGCGGCGGATCGAGCAGCCGGATCGTGACCGGCAGCGCGTCCATCGCCTCGAACATCTCCTCGAACTCGCGCTCGAGCATCGGCGACAGCTGCTCGAGCAGCTCGCGCTCCTGCGTCTCGTCGTCGGTCAGGATCGTGCGAACGAACAGCGGCAGCCGCGACTCGTCGAAGAACATGTGCTCGGTGCGGCACAGCCCGATGCCCCGCGCCCCCAGCTCGCGCGCACGCGTTGCGCTGGCCGCATCGTCGGCGTTCGCGCGAACCTCGAGTCGGCGCACGTCGTCGGCCCACCCGAGCAGGACCTCGAGCGCGCCACCGACCGTCGCCGGCTGCGTGGGCAGGCGCCCGAGCAGCACCTCGCCGCTCGTGCCGTCGATCGAGATGTCGCTGCCGATCGCCAGCTCCCGATCACCGATCCGCACCACGCCTGCCGCCTCGTCGACGTGCAGGTCGGCACACGCCGTGACGCACGGGCGCCCCATGCCGCGCGCCACCACCGCGGC
>JAGQUL010000268.1:0-10742 GCA_020438525.1 Thermoleophilia bacterium
TCTACACGCAGCTCGTCGAGCATGTCCCTGGCAGCGACCTCGTCTCCAGTCGCCGCATGCGCCTCGGCGGCGTAGACGCGCCAAGCGAGGCGAAGCTCGGGGTCCATCGGGCGCGCGCCTTCGATGTCCATCGCTGCATCGATCGCGGCGTCGACCTCGCTCGGATTGCCGTGGCGGGTCGCGGCCACCAGTCGCGCAGGGATCGAGCCGCGCAGCTCGAGCGACGCGATGTCGGTCGATGCTCGCGCGATCGCGTCGAACGCGCCTTCGTAGACGTCGGAGTCGTTGGTGTAGGCGGCGGGGAGCGACGCCGCACCGCGGACCCAGACCTCGAGCTCGCCGCCTGGCTCGACGCGTCGAAACGACTCGCGCGCGACGACCATCGCTTCCTCGGCCCGACCGACCCAGGTGAGCGCGGCCATCAGCTCGAGCGTCGTCTCCGTCCAGCGCAGCTGCGCGATCGGGGACGACTGTTCCGCGAATCCGCGACGCAGTCGCTCGAGCACGGCGATGCCGCGTCGCAGGTCGCCCTGCAGGTAGAGCAGGTAGCCGCGTACCCAGTCGAGCTCGAGGACGAGGCGCTGCTCCGCGTCGTCGCCGAACCTCGGATGCGTGAGCACGCGGTTCCAGAGCTCGCCGGCCTCGGTCGCGCCCGCGGTCGCTGCAAGGTTCGCCACCGCGCCGAGCAGGGTGGGTGAGCTGTCGAAGCAGTCGGGGTAGCGCTCGATCAGCGACCGGGCCTGGGGCCACACGCCGGTCGCCTCGCCGACGTGGTTGGTGAGCTGGGTCCAGACGCGCGATCCGACCTCGGCCCACGGCACGTCGCCGGCCTCGAGCGCGTTCACGAGCTGCTCGAACACGACGAGGTCGAGGTGGTTCGCGCCGCCGTCGTAGCGATGCATGCGCGCGACGATGTGCAGCAGTCGAAGTCGGTGGTCGTCGGGCACGAGCTCGCTCGGCACCGCAGCCCAGGACGTTCCGTACTCGGATGCCGCGAGCTCGTCGAGCTGCGCCGGGGTGCACGCTTCGAGCAGCGCGTCGAACGCGGCGATCTCGCTGCTGCGAAGCGCCGCCAGCACGACCTGCGAACGGCGTTCGTCGTCTTTCATCGTGTCAGGCGTGGTCGTGATCGTGAAATCCCGCATCGGCGCGTGGGAAACCTTCGGCGCGAATGATAGTCGGAGCGGCACGTGCGACGCGTCGCATTCCACGCCACGGCGCCCCTCGCCCGCCACTCAGACGTATGTACATAACCCGCGCTATCCGCGGGTTCCGTGCATATGTCCCTCACGCCGGGCATCGTCGACCGTGCATCCCGATCGACGTATGTACATAACCCGCGCTATCCGCGGGTTCCGTGCATATGTCCTGTCCACCAGGTCTTTTCGGTCGTGGGTCCGCCGGCTGCGCGCGCGAGGGTGTCGTCTACTCGTCCGGCAGCAGTTGTTGATCGAACAGCTGGGTGGAGGAGATCGAACGACCATCCGCTGTGATCGCCTCGATCGAGACGGGTGGATTTTCCCGATCGAACCAAAAGAACGAATGGTCGCCCATCACGGCATCCTGCGTGCCGGTCTCGGTATGGATTCGAATCTGTGTTACGTACGATGCGACGATTCCAAAGACCGTGGTTGTCGGTGTCTGGTCTACCTGGTCCGCACCATACGAGGCTGCGTAGTTACCGGGAAATCCGGGCTCGAATGCCGGTGAACAGGCGATTCCTCCGCCGCCGAATCGCGAGCTGGTCACGAGTGCGTAGCACGTGGCCCGTTCCTTCGATGGGCCCATTGCTCCCCTGCCAGTGGTGCCCTTCGGCACTTCCCACGCGCTGATTTCTGCCAGCACGCCATTGCTGGAGCCATGGAGCAGTACGCGTTCGTTCTGACGCGTGGCGAAATCGGGAGCTCCGCTGCCGGCCCAGGTCGCTCGCTCGGCCTTGTTCAGCATCAGCGCCGATTCGAGTGCCATCGATGCCGGTTGTACGTCGAGGCTCGACGGGCCCTCGAACGGATCGTGCACGCTGCCGCCGAAGCCGAGCGTGCGGCTCACTGGGTTGTCGCCGGCGAGTGCCAGGGAGGCGAGCAGCATCAGGATGGCGACGACGACCGCTGCGATCGCGATGCGGTGCCGATGGCGCATCGGACGGGCGAGGTCGCGTCGAGCGGCGAGGCGCAGCTCGCGTCGGACCTCGTCGAAGTAGTCGGGTTCGAGCGTGTTCATCGGTACCTCCCGGCGAGGTCGGACTTGAGCGTCCTGAGTCCCCGCATCACGCGCATGCGGGCCGCCTCCTCGGTGCACTGCAGTCGCTCTGCGACCTGTTCGTACGAGAGCTCGTCGATCACCCGCAGCTGCACAGCATCGCGCTGCGCGGGTGGCAGCTCGGCCAGCGCGCGGTGGAGGTCGCCGCCGAGCTGTGCGACCACGATCCGCTCGAGGTCGGCATCCTCGTCGCGCGGCGATGCAAGGTCGAGCTGCATGCCGAGCCGACGCATCGCCCGTGACGCGGCTCGTCGTCGTCGCCTGCTGTGCCGAAGCACGTTGCGGGCGATGCCGTGCAGCCACGGCGCGGCGCTGCCGGTCGGATCTTCGGGGCGAAACCGACGCCGCGAGATCCACGCCTGCGCGAACGTCTCGGCGGTGAGCTCCCAGGCGTCCTCGGCGGTGTCGACCTGCCCGCGCAGCCAGCGCTGGATGTCGCGCGCGTGGCGCACGTAGATCGTGTCGAACGCGTCGGGGTCGCGTCGCGCGCCGCGCAGCAGCTCGGCATCGGTTGTCGACGGATGGTCGTCGCTCATGCAAGGAACATGACGCGAGCGCCGGATCCGTAACGCGCCTTTATGGGATTGGCCGTTTCATGGCGGATGCGCCGGGCACCCTCCGCCCATGACCATGTTCCTGATTGCATTGGTGGTAGGCAGCGTCGGCGCAGTGATCGGCGTGGCGCTGGCCGCGGTGGTGACGAGCTCGCTGTGGCTGGCGATCGTCGGCGCGATCGTGGGGTTCATCGCGGGCGTGGGGCTGTGGGAGACCCTCGTGAACCGGCGCGGTGGGATCCACGATACGGAGTACGTGCACTACCACGGCCACGGAAAGAGCGACCGGCGCTACGAGGCGTAGGCGCGCCGCTGGCGAGTTGCACTGGGCGGTGAATCGACTGCGCGTCTGGTGCAAGTCGGCTGGCTCATGCGCGCATGCGCGCGATGAGCTCGAGGCGTGAGCGGATCAGCTGCGGGGAGGCGGGTCCGTCCCCGTCGACCATGAACGAGTACGGGCGCTCTCCGAGCTCGAACGCGGTGCGCGCCTGCACGTGGTAGGCGAGCGACTCGTGCTGGACCCTGTTGAAGTTGACGCCGGGGCCGCGCAGCATCACCGAATGGGTGCCTTCGTGCGCGATCAGCTGTGCGCCCTGCGAGGCGTCGTACATTGCCGAGTGCTGCAGGTTGAGCACTCCGGGTCGGTGCGGGCTTCGAGGTACTCCGTACGGGACTTGAACCCGTGCTACCGCCGTGAGAGGGCGGGTTGACTACTGCGTTGCGAAGCCGATTTCTCGGCTTGGTGCGGGATTCCCCTTGGTCAACTCGATGCTCTCGTTGCTGACGTGGCCGCCGTTTGGAACTGCTTCTGAAACCATTCTAGCGACCGAGTTCGATCAGTGAACCTACGGAATGACGCCCTCACCGGCGATGCGACGCGCCGCGTCCGGGATCCACTCGCGAACCCGCGATGCGGCAGCGTCGATCGATTCTTCTGCGCGGATCGGCTCCGGGACGGGATGGAACAGACGCGCGAATTCATCAGCGGCCTGCCGCAACTGTGCGACCGCGCTCACGGTCGCGCCGAGGTCGAGATCCGTCTCCACATCGCTCAGCATTCGCAGTAATTCGAATCGCTGATGCCAGTCGACCCAGGATGGAACGTCCACCGTGGGCATCTGGTCGACCTGCCGCGGCCCGATCTTGGTCCATCGCAGCGGCGCACCAACCAGGGTTCGACCGGCGTCCGTGAGCGCGTACGTCGTCCGGTTTCCAGCCACTCCGCGCGTCACCCACCCGACGTCGATGAGCGATTTCAGCGCGTCGTCGATCTGGCGGCGGGAGTAGTCCGTTCGCCGTTCGATGACGGCAAGTTCGGTCGAACCAGGCACCGTCGCTAGATAGGCATATGCCTCGGCCTTCGCGCTGGCTCCGAAGATGGCGCGGGTACGAAGTCGAAGCAGGCCGGGGGTCCAGGTCGCGAAAGGGGAGATGGTCGTGGACGCCACCCATTTCTGCACGTCCTGGGCAAGCTTTGGCCACGTGAGGCGGCGAGGGACGTTCGCGTCGACCTGGGATGTCAGTCGAAGGACCGGTTCGCGATCGACTGGGTAGTCGCTTCGCTCCAGGAGGCGCTTGAGTCGTGCGGTGGCGACGTACTCGTGTCGAGTCGCAAGCCAGGAGATCGCGCCGTCGCGAAGGCGAACATCAGATCCGATGTCAGTGTGAATCGCCGTGGCGATCAGCAACGCCTCGAGATCTATCAGGGCGAGGGATGGCGACGTCGCGGCCGGCACACCGAGCGCTGCCCATTGCGACCACAATACGTTGGCGAGGTAACTCCTCATGGGCGTAGGGGCGCTAGGCATCGTGCAGAAGCTCCTCGATTGCCTCGAGCGCACTCCATGCGGCCGAGTGTGGCGACCAGGTCCGATCCGCGAAACGACGGGCAGCAGCAAGGTCGTCAGTGCTCGGCTTGAGCGCGACCACGTCTTCCCAATGTTTGTTCGGAACTTCGCCCCACCGTTCGGCTGTCGCGCAGATCTTGATGACGCAGATGTCGTGGGCGGACAGGTGCCACACCACGAGGGCTCCGAACGTCGCTCGTTCGAGGCGTTGCTCGAACCCGGCCGGAGCGGCGTTCGCGAAGTCGCTGCCGGGACGGTCGTCGAGCCACAGCTCATCCAGGCCGAGTGCCAGACCGATCTCGTTTGCGACATCACGAATCTCCGGCAAGAGCGGATACCCTGATCGCACGACCCCGTTGGGTAGCCGTACGCCGAGCACGTCGATATCTGTCGTGGCGCGTTCGATGAGCTGTCGAGCGAGCAAGCTCGCCCCTCCGAGGAGCACGAGTTCCGCAATGATTCGCCGTCGCGCGAGTTCGTCGCCGAGCAACCGAAGCGCTCGATCTATTTCAGGCACGCCAAGCATGACCGGATCATACCACGAGAAATGCGTGGTAATACCAAGAGACTTGCGTGGCATTGAGGTTGCAAGCCGCAAGATGAAAGCCCGAGAAGTACAAAACCCCCGCTCAGGCGGGGGTTTCGCAGGTACTCCGTACGGGATTTGAACCCGTGCTACCGCCGTGAGAGGGCGGCGTCCTAGGCCACTAGACGAACGGAGCCAGTGCGGGGAATGGTAGCGGAGGCGTGGGTTTTGCGCAACGCCAAAGGGCGTCGGCGGCCGCAGGCGGCCGTGCGTGCACGCGGGTGGGTGTTGCCGTCGTCTGGCGAACCCGGCAGAATGCACGGCATGTCGCACGACTCCACCTTCCCCGACTCGCCCGAGGCCCCCGACCAGCGCACCGACCGTGCGCTCGAGGCGCTCAAGTACGAGGACAAGGCCGGGCTCGGGTTCCGCCGCCGCCAGCGCGCCGCGATCGGCGATCCGTACGGCGAGCCGGAGCGCTTCCAGGTGGATCGCGAGCCCACTGCAGGCGAGCTGTGGGCCGGCCTGCTCGCAGGCATCGGCGCCGTGCTCGGCTTCGGCGCGATCTTCTACAAGCCGCTGCTGATGGGCACCGTGGCGGTGGTGTTCACCGTGCTCGGCTCGCTCGGCGACGGGCAGGCCGCCAAGCTCTCGCGCTGGGCGTTCTGGACCGTGATGATCGGCGTGTCGATCGGCATGGTCATGGCGATCTGGGTCACCAAGAAGCCGATCTTCTGAGGCCGCGCCTCGCGCGTCAGAAGTCGCTCGAGGACGGATTGCCGTTCGAGCTCGAGTTGCGGCTCGAGCCCGAATCGTCGCCGCGGCTCGTCGAGCCGCCACCTCCGGAGCTCGGGTAGCTCGATCCGCCACCGCTGCTGCTCGGCGGCCGGTACCCGCCCGAGCTGCTCCCGCCGCTGCGGTGCGACGAAGACCCGCCGCCGCCACCGCTCGAGTAGGTCACCTTCTTGCGCAGCACCGCGAACGTGCCGTCGCTGCACTCGACCACCTCGGTGCGACCGGGCAGGCGACCGGCGACGCGCGATGCGAGGTCCCTGGTCGGTATGCCCGCGGCGAGCGCGGACTCGGAGCGGTCCGGAATCGCGCCGCTCGTGCCCCAGAGCACGCCGCCAACCGCTGCCGCGCCCGCCATTGCGAGCATGAACGGCATCTGCACGCGCGCCCTGCCGCCGCTCGTTGCAGCTCGGCCGAACGCGGTCAGCGCGCCCGCGATCGCGCCGCCCCCGAGCACGGTGCCGGCGATGCGCATCGTGGTCTTGAGCCCGCCGCGCTCGACCTGCACGGTGCGTGGGGGATACTTCGCCGGATCGGCGTCGTCGGTTGCGTCGATCGCCAGCGTCAGTCGCTGGATCGCGGCGCTCGTGGCCGAGGAGATGCTCGTCATGTCCGTCCCGTCGTGCTGCGCTGCCGGTGTCCAGCCGTGCGGCGCGGTCGTCGTCCCTACCCCTGTTCTTCGGGAAGCGACGACGGGTCGTTTCGGAGCATGCGGTCAGTGGCGCGTCAGGCGGGCGGCTCGGTCTCGCTCGTGGCCAGCTGCTTCAGCACGTCGATCGCCTGGCGCGAGTCGCGCAGCGCGCCGGGGATGTCCACGCCGTTGAAGCGACCGTCGGGGCTCGGCTTCTTCGCGAGCTGCCAGTTGGCGTCCTCGAGGAACGCGTCGGCGCGTCGCAGCTCGCTCACCTGCGTGTCGCTGCGATCGTCGCGCAGAAACTCGTTCTCGAGCACGTTCTGCGCGTTCATGTTGAGCTTGTAGGCCGCGATGCGTGCGTCCTTGGTCGCGGCGTCGCCGTGGTCGTCGACCGGCACGGTCTCGATCTTCGCGATCGACTGCTCGATCAGGTCGATCGCCTCAGCGAGCTTCGGGCCGAGCGCAGGCGGCGGGGGAGGCGGCGGCGGGGGCGGGAACGGATCGTTCGTCGCGTCGACGTCGCGAAGCGCACCGTCCTGGAACACCCAGCCGTCGCCCACGACCGCAAGCACGCCGCCGGCATCCGCGCCGAGCCTGAGCGTGCCCTGGATGTCATGCCGATCGTTGGAGTAGGAGGAGTACCTGCTGCGCGTGACCTTCTCCGAGTCGAGGGCAAGCGCGCCGCTCGTCGTGATACGCGGATTGTCGCTGCGCAGCAGCGCGGCGCCGACGATCCGCTCAGTGCCGAACGTCTCGTGCTTCCACACGGGAACGAGCAGCTTGGCGGCGCGGAATGCATCGCCGTCGCGCACGATCGCGAAGGTGCCGAGGCGGTCGCTGTACGCGTTGCTGCCGACCTTCCCGGTGTGCGCCATGTACGCGGCACCGGAGATCGCGTCGTCGAGCGATGCGAATGCTTCCTCGGGGCCCGAGGGCTGGACGGCCACGAACACGGGCTCGTCCTGGGCCCACGGGCGATCGAGCTTCCCGATGGTCGTCGCTCCGTCCACGGACGGAGTCGCTGCAGTCACGGCAATCATGCGCGCAAGCGTTTCAGTACCACGTGCGCGAGTCGACGACCATCCGGATATCGCGGCCCGCCCCGGACACGACGAGGGCCGCCGGCTCGCAGCCGACGGCCCTCACGTTCAAGCGTCGATGACGCTCGCTCCTAGAAGTCATCGTATGACGGATTGCCGTTGGAGCTCGAATCGCCCCAGCTGGATCCGCCGCTGTAGCCGCCGCCGTAGTCGGGCGGATCGTAGCTCGGAGGATCGTACGACGGCGGGTCGTAGCTGGGCGGGTCGTACGAAGGCGGGTCGTAGCTGCTGCCGCCGCTGTCGTCGCCGCGGCTCGTGCTGCCACCGCTCGAGTAGCCGCCACCGCTGCTCGGGTAGCTGTCGCCGCGGCTCGTGCCACCGCTGGGATAGCCGCCGCTGGGCTGGTACTCCCACGGGTCGGGATACGACGACGGGTAGCCCGGATAGTAGGTGCCGTAGTCGTAGCGCCCGGGATAGTACGGCTCGTAGTAGCCGTGCTGGTTGTAGTAGTCCGTGTAGTGGCTGCCGCGGCCGTAGTAGTGGTCGCGGCCGTAGTTGTAGCCGCGCGTGTTCTTGAGCGGCCCCTCGTCGAACACCGCCCACTTGCCGTGGATGTCCTGCTTGATCGAGTACTGGCGGCCGACCATCTTGCCGGCGAACTCGCCGGCCATCGCCTGCGTGGGCAGTCCGCTTGCCACCGCGATCCGGGTCTCGGGCTTCACGACCGCAGCGCCGAGCAGCGAGAGCGCGCCCACGCCGACCATCGCACCGCCTGCCACGAGCGCGGCGGTCAGCGGCCGCGACACCGCGCCGCCCGACCTGCCGCCGAGCAGCGACGCGCCCAGGATCAGCGCGCCGCCGATGCCGCCGATGCCACCCGTGACGTGCAGGGTGGTCTTGAGGCCAGTGCGTTCGATCTGGACCGGCCCGGCCGGGTACTGCTTGGCGAAGGCGACTTCCTCCGCGGTCGGCTCGGTCGAGCTCGTCGCGTCGGTCGAATTGGTCGTGTCCGCAGCAAGCGTCGCGGTCCACGGCAGGGCATTCCAATTGCCCACGTTCATGGTCGTCATGGGGATCTGCTCCCGTCCCAGGTGATCTCACGCCGGGCATGCGCGTCCACTCGCAGACCCGGAGTACGTCCACCCGCCTATCGGGGCGTGGCCCGGCACCGTTCCACGGCAACCGTCGGGCGCCCAAGCAACGACCGCGGCCGGTGCTCGAAGGCACCGGCCGCGGGAGGGAGTTCGCGTCGCCCGGGGAGGGAGAATGGGCGGCGCGGAGGGTTTCCGGATCGCGAGGGGACGCGAACCAGAAGCTGTGTGTCAGGCGTAGATCGGCTCCGCGTCCACGATCGGCGGCGTGTAGCCGTCGGACTGCCCACCGGCAGCCGCCGGCGGGTTCACCGGGCCGGGCCGAGCGTCGTCGCCCCCGCCGCCGGCACCGCCGGTGAGGTCGGCGAGCACCGTCTCGAGCACGTCGACCGCCTTCTGCGTGTCGGCGAGCGCACCCGGGATGTCCACGCCGTTGAAGCGACCGTCGGGGCTCGGCTTCTTGGCGAGCTGCCAGTTCGCGTCCTCGAGCGACGCATCCGCCGAGCGCAGCCGGCTCACGAGTTCGGTGTCGCTCGCGGCAAACTGGTTCTCGAGGCGCTGCTGCGCCGCCATGTTCGTCTTGTACGCCTTGATGCGATCGGCCTTCGTGGCGTCGCTGCCCTGGTCGGCCTCGGGGATCGTGCGGATGATCCGCGCGCTCTCGTTGGCGAGGCGCACGGCCTCGGTCACGTCGCGCACCGCCGAGCCGTCACCCGGATTGGTGGGGTCCGTCGGGTTGGTGGGATCGGTCGGGTGCGTCGGATCGGTCGGGGTCGGTCGATCGGCGCGCTTCACGTCGCGGATCGAGTTGTCGACGAGCGCCCAGTCGCTGCCCACGATCGCGGCGACACCCGATGCCGGGTCGAGCGTGACGTTGCCGCGCCGCTGCACCTTGTCGCGGCCGTAGCTGTCGACCTTGTACTTGTAGAAGCCGAACTCCGGGTTGCGGCCGTTCAGCAGTGGCGTGAGCTCGGCCTGGTCGAGGCGGTACGCCTCCTCGCGCAGGAAGCTCTTGCGCCACACCGGCTGCAGCAGCTCGTGCGCCTCGAAGTGGTCGCCCTGGCCGGTGACCGCGAACACCGGCTCGCCGCCGCGTCGGTACGAGGCGTCGTGCGCGAGCGCCGCTGCACCGCTCAGCGCATCCTCGAACGAGCCGAAGCCCTCGGTGGGTCCGGTCGCTGCGCCGAGGAACAGGTCCTCGTCGCGGTGCCACTTGATGGCGAGCGATCCGACCTTCTGCGGTGCGCCGGGGAACGCCGACGGCGATGCCGCGGCACGGGAAACGGAGGCAGTGGTGGCAATCATGCTGCCGATGCTGCCCAGCCGTGGTCGTGGTGTCTGCCTGATCGTGCGAGCACGGCCCGCGCCGGCCGCCGCGCTGGCCCGCCCCAACCGCGCCCGCGGTCGTCGTCGTCAGCCGCCGTGATGTTCCACGGCGCGCTCGAGCTCCTCCCACCGCCTGGCAAGATCACGCTCGAGCCTCGTGTGCTCCTCGAGGGCTTCGGCACTCTTGACCGGGTCGGTGTACACATCGGGGTCGAGCATCAGCGCATCGATCTCGGCCTTGCGCGCGTCGAGCTGCTCGATCTCCGCCTCGATCGTGCCCGGGCGACGCACCTTGGGGCGACCGTCGCGCTGCGTCTTCCTGCGCTTCACCGTGCGGGACGACGACGACCCGGCGCTCGCATCCTCGCCTGCGCTCTTCGGTTGCTTCTGTTGCTTGGCGGTGCTGCGTCGTTCGCGACGGGCCGCGGCGTCGGCGCGGCGCTGCTCGTCCTGCTCGGCCTGTCGCGCGCGCAGGGCGGCTGCCGGGTCGGTGGGCGGTGCCTCGCGCTCGCCGCTCAGCACCTCGCGGACCACGTCGTAGCCGCCGACCACCGTGACGAGCTGCTCGTCCTTGAGCACCAGGCAGCGCGTCGCGACGCCTTCGATGAGCGCGCGGTCGTGGCTGATCAGGATCAGCGTGCCCGGCCACTCGGCGAGCGCCGCCTCGAGCGCC
>JAGQUL010000268.1:10771-12359 GCA_020438525.1 Thermoleophilia bacterium
GGCTCGTCGAGCAGCAGCACGTTGTCGGCGCCGGTGAGCGCCATCGCCATCAGCAGGCGACGCCGCTCGCCGCCCGACATCGTCGAGACGAGTCGCTCGGGGTCCTTGCCGGTGAAGCCGAACAGGCCGAGCAGGTTCTGCGCATCGGTGCGGCCGATCATCGGCGCGGCGATGTTCATGTTGCCGAGCATCGACGCCGTGTCGACGAGCTCGCTGTCGTGCTGGCTGAGCAGGCGCGCCTGCACGTCGTAGCCGATCCGCACCTCGCCGCCGCGCAGCGCCTCGGGCGCCTTGTGCAGCGGGATCGCGAACGACGCGAGCGCGTCGAGCAGCGTGGACTTGCCGGCGCCGTTCGCGCCGAGCAGCGCGATCTTCTCGCCGCGTTCCACCACCAGGTCGCTCGGCTGCAGGAGCGTGCGCGAACCGTCGTCGCCCGGCGTGCCGAAGCCGAGTGACATGCCCTTCGCCTCGAACACCGTGCGACCGGGCTGGGTGGTGACCTTGGGCAACTGGAAACCGATGCTCATGCGCGCGGATACGTCGGCGTACTCGGGTGCGTCCTCGCGCAGCTTGTCGAGCACCTTGGCGCGGCTCTGCGCCTGCCGTGCGCGGGTGCCGGCGCCGAAGCGGTCGACGAAGCGCTGCAGGCGTGCGACCTCGGTGCGCCAGCGCTCGACCTGCTTGGCGTGGGTGACCGCCTCGAGCGCCTGCTGGGCGCGGTACTCCACGAACGAGCCGCGGAAGCGACGCGCGCGACCCATCGAGATCTCCACGACCGACGTGCAGACCGCCTCGATGAACCAGCGGTCGTGGCTGACGAGCACGAGCCCGCCCTTGAGCTCGATCAGGTAGTCCTGGAGCCAGTCGATCGTGTCGATGTCGAGGTGGTTGGTGGGCTCGTCGAGCAGCAGCACGTCGGGCTTCGACGCGAGCGTTCGCGCGAGCGACGCGCGCGTGAGCTCGCCGCCCGAGAGCGTGTCGAGCGGCTGGTCGAGCTGGCGCTCGACGAAGCCGAGGCCGCGCAGGATCGACTCGGTCTCCGCGACCCATCCCTCGCCGCCGAGGTGGTCGTAGTCGCGCCGGACCTGCTCCCAGCGATCCATGATCTTCGGATCGCCGGTCGCCATGTCGAGCTCGAGCTGGCGCAGCTCGGACTCCAGCGATGTGATGCGCGTGGGGGCGACCCACTCGCGCAGCGGCACGGGCGCGCGCTCGGGGCGCTGGTCGTGGAGCGCCACGTGGATGTGGTCGGGCACGCGGATGTCGCCGGCCGTGGGGGTGAGCGCACCCGCGAGCACGCGCAGGAGCGTGGTCTTGCCGGCGCCGTTGGGGCCGACGAGCGCGATGTGGCGGCCGCGGAGGAGCTCGCAGTCGAGGCCGCGGTAGATCTCGTTGTCGCCCCAGGCCTTGCCGATGTCGGCGAGGGTGAGCACGACCTGGCCGGACTTCTGGGGCTCGGGCAGGTTGATGCGGATGGTGCGCTCGTCGGTGCGGGGCTCGACGCGGTCGATCTTCTCGAGCATCTTGACCCGGCTCTGCACCTGCCGGGCCTTGCTGGCCTTGGCGCGGAAGCGGTCGATGAAGCGCT
>JAGQUL010000269.1:0-7417 GCA_020438525.1 Thermoleophilia bacterium
CCGGGCCGCTTCGACCGCCAGATCCGCGTCGACACGCCGGATCGCCCGGGTCGCAAGAAGATCCTCGAGGTCCACACCAAGGGCAAGCCGCTCAGCAAGACCGTCGACCTCGACCGCATCGCGGCACAGACCGCGGGCTTCACCGGTGCCGACCTGGCCAACCTCGTCAACGAGGGCGCGCTGCTCGCCGCTCGCCGCGGCCTCAAGCGCGTCGGCACGCCGGAGCTCGAGGAAGGCATCATGCGCGTCATCGTCGGGCCGGAGAAGAAGGCCCGGCTGATGAGCGACAAGGAGAAGCGCGTCACGGCCGTGCACGAGATGGGCCATGCCCTGCTCGCGCACTACCTCGAGGATGCCGATCCGCCGCACAAGATCTCGATCGTCGGCCGCGGCATGGCGCTCGGCTACGTCGTGAGCCTGCCCAAGGAAGATCGCTTCACGCGCCGCAAGGGCGAGCTCATGGCACAGCTCGCGCAGGCGCTCGGCGGGCGCACCGCCGAGGAGATCGTGTTCGGCGAGTTCACCACCGGCGCAGAGAACGACCTGCAGAAGGTCACCCAGACCGCCAAGCGCATGGTGATGAAGTGGGGCATGAGCGACTCGCTCGGTCCCCGCTCGTTCGGTCACGACACCGACAACCCGTTCCTCGGTCGAGACTTCCATGCCGAGCCCGACTACTCGGACGGCGTGGCGGAGGAGATCGACCGCGAGATCCTGCGCATCGTCGACGAGGCACACCAGACCGCCAGGCGCGTGCTGACCGAGCACAAGGACGAGCTCGAGCGATTCGCCGACATCCTCGTCAAGTACGAGAACATGGACGCCGAGCAGCTGGAGCGACTCATGGCCGGGGACGCGCCCGAGGACGTGTTCGACGGAGACGCGATCGCAGCGACGGAGGCAGCGGCGAACGAGCCCGATCCCGCCGAGGCCGACGCTCCCCGACGCGACGAGGGCCGGTCGCCCGGATCACTGCGACCCGGCTTCAGCACCGAATGACCGGCGAAACAGCGATCGCAGCCCCGGCCACGATCCGGCTCGAGGGCCTGAGCATCTATGCCCATCACGGCATGGTCGCGGAGGAGCGCTCGCTCGGCCAGCGCTTCGAGTTCGACGTGGAGGTCGACGTTCCCCACTGCGTCGCGTGTCGCAGCGACGAGGCCTCCGATGCGGTCGCGTTCGAGGCCGTCGCCGCCGTGGTCGTCGAGGTCGCGACCAACTTCCGCTTCAGCCTGATGGAGGCGCTCGCCGAAGCCGTCTGCCTGGAGCTGCTCGCCGAGTTCCCGATCTCGCGTGTACGACTCGCGGTATCCAAGACCGCGCCGAGCATCCCGCACGCGCTCGGGCGTGCCACGATCGTGCTCGAACGCACGCGCGAGCACCTCGCCGAGTAGCACGCTCCGGAGCTGCGCTTTTCGTAGCAATAGCCTGTTTCGGGTCGTCGTCGCGTTCCCCGACCTGAAATGCCGGGTACGCTGAGAGGCATGGCGAACTCCGACGACCTCGACGAATACGATGCGGGCCTCGAGCTGACGCTCAAGAAGGAGTACGCCGACGTCTTCAAGATCTTCAGCTACTGCGTGGTGACGGACGAGGCGACGTACCTGTGCAACGACCTGTCGGTCGACTGCGTCCCGCACGCCGCGTACCTGCTCTTCGAGCTCGACCTCAAGGACGTGTGGGTCTGGGACCGCAACCGACCGACGAGGATCATCCCGCGCGCGCACGTGTTCACCACCGGCGACGTGACGGTCGAGCAGCTCAAGGGCAGCGAGGACGAGCTGGAGCAGGCGCTGCCGAGCGGCATCCTCGACCAGCTTCGCACGCATCTCGTCAGCGACTCGCTGCCTTACGACATCGACGAGGATTCCGACGACGGATCGGCGCCCGGCCAGGGCAACGAGGCAGGAGCCGCCGGCGGCGACGATGCCGGCGGCGGGCCGACCGACAACTGACCGCAAGTCGACACAACCTGCCGCTACCTGCGACTGTCGAGCGTCTCGTCGCAGCTTTCGGTCGGGCGGCGGAAGATCGCACTACAGGTCGGCGGGGGTGGTGCCGATACGCGCTCAGGAATGCACCGCCTCCACCGCATCGCAACGTTCACGATCGCCTGCGCGGGTCTCGCAGTGCTGCTCGTGCTGCCCGCGACCGGTCAGGCTGCGGAGCCGCCGTCGCTCACCTCGCCTGCGGCGAACGCCGACCCGTCCACCGAGGGCGGCTCGATGACGTACACGTGGAAGGGCGAGCGTCAGGGCGACGCCACGGCGCTCGATCGCTCCTTCTTTCGCGTCGAGATGATCCCCACCGACAAGATGCCGACCGGCACGCAGTCGGCATGGCCCGAGTCGGACCTCGAGAACTTCGTCCAGACCGAGCCCGGCCAGGACATCTTCACGGCAACGATGGGCGTGCCCGTTCCCGGTGACTATCGTTGGCGCGTGTGCGTGTGGGGCGTCGTCGACGTGCTCGACGACAACGTGATCCAGCAGCTGCCCGGCGGCTGCTCCGCATCGCGCCCGTTCACGTCGGTCGCCGCGCAGACCAAGGTGAAGGTGATCGGTTCGCTCCCGATGAAGACGAAGACCCGGGTCGAGGGACGGACGACGACCGTGTTCGTCCCCCGCAACGACACCACCACCACGACCGAGCAGCCGACGCCACAGCAGCCGGCGCCCGTCGTCGAGCCGACTCCCGAAGCGCCGCTCCCGCCCGCGACGTTCCAGCAGCTCGTCGGCCTCAGCGATGCGCTCGGCAAGGACGGATCGTCGCTCGCGCTCGGCGACCACGAGCTCGCAGCGGACAGCTCGGGCGACGGCCGGGGTGGCGTGGCCGGTGCGATCATGGGGGGGCTGGGCTCGAACCTGCCGTTCGTGCCGATCCCGTTCTGGACGCTCCTGCTCCTGCTCCTGATGCTGCCGGTGCTCGTGTTCTGGCGCCGCGACGTGCTCGAGATGTTCGAGTGGAGCGACGGCTCGATCGACGGCGCTGGTACGATGCCCGATCCGCTCGGGGAGTTGGCGATCGTTCCGCTTGCTAATGACTTCAAGGATCGTTCGATCATCGCCGATGGAGAGGCATCCGCACCGCCTCCGGCGCTGTCCACCGACGCACCGGACGGGAGGCGGCGGGCGGCCTGATACCTGACATGGCACGAATCCTCGACCGATATCGATCGATCTCCTTCCGCGGGCGGCTGCTGCTGCTGCTCGTGGTCGTGTCGCTGATCCAGGCAGGCGTCGCCGCGTACACGTTCTTCGACCTGCACTCCACACCCGCGCAGCAGCGTGTCGAAGCGCAGCTCAACAGCGCACTGCGCGCGGTCGCGCCGGTGCTCGACCAGGACCTGCAGGCATCCTCCGCCCGCCTCGCCGAGCTGCAGGGCGACACGACGCTCCAGGCGGCGATGGAGGCAGAGGACTGGACGACCGTCGAGTCGCTGCTCGGCAACACCGACTCGACCGATGGCCTCGTCGATCCGGCGGCGATCAGCGGCACCGATTTCGCATCCGCAGCCGATGGCACCACCGCCGACGGAGCGAGCGGCCTGGAGGACATCTCCGGCAGCACCGACGGCTTCCAGGATGCCGTCTCCGATTCGGCGTCGACCGTACCGATGGCATACGTCACCGACGCCGACGGCAACGTGGTCGCCGGCACGAAGCCCGACGGAGCGCTCGTGCAGCGACCGGGCACCACCTCCACGCGCCTCACGCGCGGAGCCAAGCTGGTTGCCACACTCAACGTCCCGGTGGTCGTCGACCAGGAGTTCCTCGCAGGGCTCGAGCCGTACCTGCCCAAGGGCATCGACGTGTTCGTTGCAGACGAACAGAACGTCGTTTCCACCGCGTCGTCGTCGGGCCAGCCCGAGGCACGCCCCACCGGCCTGCACGAGTCGAACGATCCCTACGAGGTGAAGCTCGCCGGCGACACGCAGCTCACGCTCACCCAGCCGCTGCTCGACGGCAGCATCCTGGTCGGATCCTCGATGCCGGCCGATGTCGCCGACAAGCAGATGAGCGAGGGGCTCGGATCGCTGTGGGGCTTCGTGTTCGTGCTCGCCGCGATCATGGTGCTCGTCGCCTGGTTCATCACCCGCGCGGTCGCCGATGCGCTGCGCAAGTTCGCAGAGGTTGCTCGCGAGCTCGCCGGCGGGCAGCTGAGCCGCCGGATCCCGGTCACGGGCGACGACGAGATCGCCGATCTGTCGAACTCCTTCAACGACATGGCCGAGAACCTCGAGGATCGCATCGAGCGGCTCACCGAGGCCCGTGCCAGCATGCGCCGCCAGGTCGAGCTGTTCGGCGACGCGCTCGCGAATGCCACCGACATCAACGAGATGCTGCAGGCCGTGTGCAGCCTGGCGATGGAATCGACCGTCGCGTCCCACTCCCGCTTCTGGGTGCTCGACGACGAGGGCCACTACGACCACGCGGCGTGCATCGGACTTCGCCCCAACGACACCGAGCCGTGCGGGCTCGAGAAGGCCGTGCCTGTCCGCAACGTGGCGATCCGCAGCGAAGGCGAGCCGAGCTGGCTGATCGTGCCGGCGCGCATGCGTGACGGACAGATCGTGGGCCTGCTGACGCTCGTGTCGACCGAGGAGGCGTTCCCCGACGACGACCTGCGCATCGCAGAGCGCATCGCGCTGCAGGCAGCGGTCGCTATCGACAATGCCCGGATGCACGAGCGACTGCGACTGCAGGCCACGCGCGACGGCCTCACCGGCCTGCCGAACCATCGCTCGCTCCAGGACGAGCTCACCAAGCGCCTCGCCGAGGCGTACGAGACCGGCATGCCGCTCGGCGTCTGCCTGCTCGACATCGACAACTTCAAGCGCGTCAACGACACCTACGGCCATCCGATCGGCGACGAGGCGATCAAGGCGATCGGCCGCACGCTCCAGCACGGCGTGGGCGGCATGGGCATGGTCGGCCGCTACGGCGGCGAGGAGTTCGTGGTGATCATGCCGGGCTGCGACGCGGATGCGGCCTGCCGCATCGCCGACCGACTGCGCGAGGACATCACGACGATCGAGGTGCCGCTCGACGACGGCGGGATCCTCAAGGTCACGTCCTCGTTCGGCGTGGCGAACGTCGACCAGCAGAAGGCGGGCGTTCGCGTCGACAACGCCGAGCTGCTGCACCAGGCGGACGTCGGCCTGTACAACGCCAAGCGTACCGGCAAGAACCGCGTCTACCTCGCGGGCCCGGACACGACCGTGATCGAGATGAGCGAGGCGGAGAAGGCCAAGCTCGAGGCTCGCGAGCGCGGCGACGTGGCTGCCGAGCAGGCCGCTGCCGCACAGCTCGAGTCGGGCGAATCCAAGCCCTACGATCCCTTCGACCTCGCTGCCTGATCAGCCCGGCTGGCTCGACGGTTCGTCGTCGCCGCGGATCGGGGTCGTGATCCAGTCGACCACGTACTTGCTGACTGCCGCAACGGCCGGTGCGAGCACGATGCCGCTCGCGGCACCCACGCCCGCGGACTTGATGCGCGGAATCCGTTCGCCCGCACCGCTGAACGGCAGCAGTCCACCGACCATCGCGCCCCACGCGCCGCCGAGACCCGAGCCGACGGCGAGGTTCCACGTCCAGTCGTCGCTGTGTTCGGGTGCGAGCGTGTCGATCACGAGCGGCGTGGTGGCCGCGACCATCGGCGTGCCGATCCGCATCAGCAGCTGCGATCCGAGCCGCGGCGCGAACCCGAACGCGAACTCCTTGAGGTTGTCCTGGAACCGCAGCCTGCGCGCACTCGGAAGCCCCTCGAACGGCAGTTCGAGTTGCGCGCTGCGGCGTGGAATCACGTCGCGAAGGCTCGTGATGCGAGTTCGGCCTGTCGGTTCCATGGTCGTCCCGGTCGGCGCGCACCGGTCCCGTCTGCATGGCGCGCGCCTGCCAGATCGTCGAAGATCGGCGCGAATTCGGTTCACCGCGAGCGAGCCGCTCAGCCGCCGCCGTACGCGCTGACGGGCAGCTCGATCACGCGATCGGTGTCGTCGGGGTAGCGCACCGTCGCCTCGAGCTGCTCGAGCCGCGGGAGCGCTCCCGGCCAGCGCTCGAGCAGGTGCTGCTCGACCTCGGCGGGCGACTCGAACTGCATGAGCTCGCGCCGCGCGGACTTGCCGAACGCCGTGCCGCGCAGGTACCAGCCGTAGAACTTGCGAAGGAACCCGGTCGCGCGCTGCTCGCCCATCTCGCGCACCACCTCGCGTACGAACCGCACGAGCTCCGCGACCCGCTCCTCGGGCTCGGGCTCGACGGTCGTACCCGTCGACAGGTCGCGCACGGCCCACGGATTGCCCTGGGCTGCGCGACCGATCATCACGCCGGCGCAGCCGGTGAGCGCCATCACCGCCTCCGCCCGCACCCGATCGGTGATGTCGCCCGATGCGAACACGGGGACGTCGACCAGCTCCACGAGTCGAGCGGTGAGTGCATGGTCCGCGAACCCCGTGTACATCTGCGAGGCGCTGCGAGGGTGGATGGTGAGCGCCGACGCGCCGGCCTCCTCCACGAGCCGCGGCCCGAGCGTCTCGAAGTCCATCGACCCGTTCTTCATGCCGCGACGTATCTTCACGGTGACGGGCAGGTCGGTCGCCTCGGCACACGCCTTCGCCACGGCCACCGCCGTGTCGGGGTCGTCGAGCAGCGCACAGCCGGCACCGGTCTTCGAGACCTTCTTCACCGGGCAGCCCATGTTGATGTCGATCATGTCCGCGCCGGCTTCCTTCACCTGCTGCGCGGCATCGCGCATCAGCACGGGATCGGTGCCGAACAGCTGGACGGCGATCGGGTGCTCGTCGGTGGCGATCCGCAGGTAGTCGCGCGTGCGCTCGTTGGCGTAGTGCAGGCCGCTGATCGACACCATCTCGGTGAACACGACGCTCGCACCGAACCGTCGCCCCTGCCGCCGGAACGCCTGCACGCTCACCCCGGCCATCGGCGCAAGCGCGACGCGGCCCTCGATCCGCACCGGCGTGGTGCCGGGCCGCCCGATCGTGAACGGGGCGGCGAGGTCGATCGGGGCAGGGTCGTCGCCGAGCAGCTCGAGGAACGAGGTGCCGGTCAGGTCGATGGGGCGCGAGTCGCTCACGTGCAGGGGTTTCGTGTCGTCGGCGGCGAGGGAAAGGGGGCGTGTTGCTGCAGGAATCCGGGGCGTGCCCTAGAGTCCTGCGCCATCATGGTACCGCGCATCGGTCGCGGCGCGCCGCGCGCACAGGGCGCTGCAGGCAGACGCCGGGTGCTGGAAGGGGAGCTTCGATGGACACGCGAGAGACGCTCGTGACGCAGGCAGGCCTGGAGAAGCTGCAGGCCGAGTACGAGGAATTGACCAAGGTCAAGCGCGCCGAGGTCGCCGAGCGCATCAAGATCGCGCGCGAGTACGGCGACATCAGCGAGAACGCCGAGTACGACGA
>JAGQUL010000269.1:7492-7647 GCA_020438525.1 Thermoleophilia bacterium
GTCGACAACAAGACCGTCGGCATCGGCAACAAGGTCACGGTCCAGGAGAAGGGCCGCAAGACCCAGGAGGTGTTCGAGATCGTCGGCTCCACCGAGGCGGATCCGCTCGAGAACAAGGTCTCCAACGAGTCGCCGTTCGGCCAGGCGCTGATGGG
>JAGQUL010000270.1:0-4004 GCA_020438525.1 Thermoleophilia bacterium
TCGATGAAGATCGCGGCGATCGGATGGCCGGCGGCGGTGCTCGCCACGGCAAGGTCGCGCACGGAGTCAAGGTCGTTGTAGCGCGCCTGGAGCGTGAGCTCGGCGGTGGCGGCGGGCACGCCCGGGCTGGACGGGATCGAGAGCGTCGCGAGGCCCGAGCCGCCGGTTGCGAGGAACGGGTCGGCGTGACCGTGGTAGTTGCCGGAGAAGGTGATCACGGCGTCGCGGCCGGTGGCGGCGCGCGCTACTCGGAGGGCGCTCATGGTGGCTTCGGTGCCGGAGGAGCAGAAGCGGACCTCGTCGGCGCACGGCACGGCGTCCACGACGAGCTCGGCGAGCTCGACCTCGGCGCGGGTGGGGGCGCCGAAGGAGGTTCCGGTGTCGGCAGCGGCGCGGATCGCGGCGACCACGGCCGGGTCGCAGTGGCCGAGCGGAAGCGCGCCCCAGCTCTGCACCCAGTCGACGTACTCGTTGGAGTCGGCGTCCCAGATGCGCGAGCCGGCACCGCGCTCGATGAACACGGGGTAGTCGCGGCCGACGGAGCGCATCGCCCGGACGGGCGAGTTCACGCCGCCGGGCGTGACGCGAGTCGCGCGCGCGAAGAGCTCGGCGGAGGCGGCGGTGGTGGCAGGTGCGTCGGGCGTGGTGGTCGCAGTGGCATCAGGCATGCGCTCGATCCTACGTCGAGTCGCGATCGCTCGGGTGCGCGGTGCGGCAATTGTGCGGGTCGCGGGCGCTGGGGCCGGGGTACCGGTCGCGCTGGGCTCAGTCGTCGTCGCCGTCGTGGTCGGAGCTCGAGCTGCTCGAGCCTCCGTCGTCGCTCGATGAGTCGTCGTGGCTCGATGAGCCGCGGTTGTCGTCGCCGCCCGTGGAGCTGCCGCCCTGCGAGGATCCGCTCGTCCGCGAGCCCGCGCTGCCGGAGCGGCCGGTCGACGGGGCGGTCGATCCGGAGCTGCCGCCCGCCGCGCTGCTGCCGGAACGGGAAGCGTTCGACGACGAGCTGCCCTGCGTGCGCGCCGGGCGAGCCTGTGGTGCGGTGGCGGTGCCCGTCGACGAGGTCGGGGCGATCGCCGCGGTGTCGACGATCGGGGAGAGCGTGCCGACCTTGTCGGTGTCGTCGCTGCGCGAGAGCGTCCACACGTTGAGTGCGATGCCGCCGATCGCGAGCACGAGCACCACCACCGCACCGGCCACGAGGGCGCGCGAGTTCGGAGTGGAATCGACGTGGCTGTTGGGGGTGCGATCGGTCATGCAGCTGCTGCCTGGAGCTCCCCACGATAGCGCGCCACGGTGGCGGCGTGCCCCACGGCGGTCACGCCGCGCAGGCGTCCGACGGTGTCGACGTAGCGAACGAGCAGGGTGTCGGCGGTTGCCTCGTCGACGATCACCTCCCACTCGGGGTCGACGTGACCGGTCACCTGCACGCGCAGCCCGAACTGGTCGCTCCAGGCGTACGGCGCGGGTCGCGCGCCGGGCTCGTGGCCGGCGATCACGCGAGCGAGGCGCTGCGCGCCGGCCGCGGCATCGGTCCAGTGCTCGACGCGGCGCGCGGCCTGGGAGTGGTCGTCGTGGACGAGCGCGGCATCGCCTACCGCGTACACGCCGGCGATCGGGGTGCGCCCGTTCGCGTCGACGGGGATGCCGCGACCCGGCGCGGAGATCGCCGGGAACGCCTCGTGGAACAGCTCGTCGTTCGGGACCGTGCCGATCGCCACGAGCACGTGGTCGGCCTGCAGCTCCTCGTCGCCTGCGAGCGTCACGCGCACCGGCGCGTCGCTGCCGCCGTGGGCGATCGCTGCTACCGGCGCGCCGATGCGCACGTCGATGCCGGCCTCGCGCCAGCGGTCGACGAGCCACTCGCCGGCGGTCGCGCCGAGCGTGCGCTCGAACGGAACCGGGGCAGCTTCGACCAGCGTGACGTGTGCGCCGAGCGCGTGGGCGCTGCCGGCGACCTCCGCACCCACGAACCCGCTGCCCACGATCACCAGGCGGCTGCCGGGCGTGACCGCGTCGCGCAGACGTGTCGCGTCGTCGAGCGAGCGCAGCACGTGCACGCGCGCCGGGTCTGCGGAGATCGGGATCCTGCGCGGGCGAGCGCCTGTGGCGAGCACGATCGAGTCGGTGGTGAGCTGCTCGCCGCCCGCCAGGGTCACGAGCCCGGGCTCGATGCCCGCCACGCGCTCGCCCAGGCGCAGGTCGATGCCCGCGTCGCGCAGCGCGTCGCGGTCGCAGCCGGCGAGCCGCAGGTCGTGGTGGTCGCGCGTGCCGAGCAGGAACTCCTTGCTGAGCGGCGGGCGCTCGTAGGTGTCGTGCGGCTCGTCGCCGACGAGCACGATCATGCGCTCGGGATCGAGCCTGCGCAGGGTGAGCGCGCAGCGCACGCCGGCGAGCCCGGCCCCGACCACGACGGTTCGGCGAGTGTCGTTCGAGCCGCTCATGCCACGCGCTCCCCGGTGTCGGCGCGCCAGGCGGCGAGCGCGGCCATCGGGCACGCCTTGCACGCAGCCACGGCGCCCGGATCGTCGGTGGTGCCGGTGATCAGGCGGGCGATCCCGTCGGGCGCGAGCTCGATCACGTCAGGGGCCAGGCGAACGCAGTCGCCCATCCCGCTGCACAGCGATTCGTCGAGCTGGATCTGGTAGGTCGTCATGATGTCTTCTCCCATGCGATGTGGTGTGACTGGACTGATCGTGCGGTTTGCACGTGTGACTGTCGTGTGGCGTTCGTAAGAGCTGCGTGAGGGGTCGCGGGAACCTGCGCGAGCGCTGCGGCCGGTCGCGCAGGTTCGGCGGGCCGCGCAGGGCGTGCGCCGCCGCGCCCGCGACTGCCCATCCGGATCGCGACCAGGAACAGCACGATCCCGACCGACCACACGTACAGCTGCTGCACCCAGGGCAACGAGCTGTCGCTGCCCGCGGTCACGCCGTGCGCGGCCGCGAGGCCCCAGAGCGGGAAGGTCGCGAAGTGGAGCGCGCGCCATCGGCGAACGCCGATTCGTCGTCGCACCCGAAACGAGAGGTGCACGAGCAGCCAGAGCTCGGCGGCGATCACGCCCAGGCCGGTCGCGACCGGGCGGTAGCCCGACAGCCCGGGCACGAACAGCGACACCAGCGGCACGTCGACCGACGTGTCGAGCGCGAGCAGCGCGCCGTGCAGCGCGACCGCGCCGAGGCCGACGAACGACAGCGAGCGGTGCACCGCCGTGATCACGGCAGGGGAGATCGCGCGGCCCAACAGGCGCGTCTTGAGCGTGAGCCCCGCGACCACGGCGAGCGTCAGCACGACGTAGGCGAGCAGGCCGCTCGCGCGCGCGAGCAGCCACTGCGTCGGCAGGTCGCTCGCAGTCGCGGCGATCATGGCAGCGTGGGTGGTCATCGCAGTTCCTCCGAGCGGATCACGGGATGGTCGGGATCGATGGGTTCGGCAAGCCAGGCCACGCCGAACGCGTCGGCGAGCTCGTCGAGCGACGCGCTGCCGCCGACGAGCATCGACGTGGCGGCGACCTCCGCGGTGGTGCAGCTGCCGGCAACGGTGGTCACGCGAACCAGGTCGGTGCGCGCGCTGTCTCCCGTACGGGGGTCGACGACGTGATGGCGTGTCGCGTCCGTGGCGAGCGCGCTGATGGTGGAGCCGGCCGCGGTCGGGTCGATCCAGCGGCGGCGGTCCACGCCGCTCGTGGCGATGCCGCCGGCGAGCAGCTCGATGCACGTGCCGTCGCCCGGACCGGCCACGGTCACCACCCACGGCTGGTCGCCTGCGCGCGGGGTGCAGGAGATGTCGCCGCCCGCGTCCACGAGCGCGGGCGCGGTGAGCGAGAGCAGCGTGGCGATCCGGTCGGCGATCCAGCCCTTGGCGATCCCGCCCAGGTCGATCGCGACGTGGTCGCCGAGCGCCACGAGCCCCGAGTGCGGGTCGACCGCCAGCACGCCCGGTGCGTGCGGCCAGACCTCGCGGCCGACCGCCTTGTCGCGAACGTGCTCGATCGAGCGGTCGTAGCCGAGCGC
>JAGQUL010000270.1:4058-4229 GCA_020438525.1 Thermoleophilia bacterium
TCGATCGCGAGCTCGACGACCTCGCGCAGCTCGCTGCTGGCGTGCAGCACGCGATGCCGCTCGAGCTGGCGAAGCTCGGAGGTCGGATCGAAGCGGTTGAACACGTCGACGAGGCGCGCGAGCTCGAGCTCGGCGTGGTCGAACGCGACCTGCGCCTGCTCGCTGCCGGCA
>JAGQUL010000271.1 GCA_020438525.1 Thermoleophilia bacterium
TGCTTCGGGTCGGCGGCGCCGCGCGCATCGCGCAGCAGCATGCGGATTGCCTGCTCGGCAAGCGCGTCGGAGGCGATCGTCGCACGAGCCGACAGCCCTGCCTCGATCGCGTGGCAGAGCCCGTCGACCAGGCCCGGTCCGAGCAGCGCGCGGCCGCTGCCGAGCGCGAGCTCGGGATCGATCACGGCGATCCGTGGGGTGGCCAGGTCGGAGTGCGCGCTCAGCTTGCGACCGGTCTCGTCGTCGGTGATCACGCTGGTGCCGTTCGTCTCGCTCCCCGATCCGGGCAGGGTGGGGACGGCCACGACCGGCAGGACCAGGTCGACGTGCAGGTCCGCGGCGCGGCGCCCGGACAGGTGGTCGGCGAAGGTTCGTGGTCGTGCTGCCGCGGCTGCGGTGGCAATCGCCTTGGCTGCGTCGATCACGCTGCCGCCGCCCACGGCCACGACGAGCTCGCAGCCGCGTGCGCGGGCCAGCAATGCTCCGGCATCGATCGCCGCGACGCTCGGATTCGGACCGATTCCCTCGAGCAGCTCGACATCGAGCCCCTGATCGCGCAGCGAGCCGTCGACCCTGGCCAGCAGGCCGCTCGAACGGGCGTGACCTTCGCCGACGACCAGCAGCGCGCGTCGGCCATAGGTCGCGGCCCAGTCGCCGACCCGGTCGACGGTTTCGCTTCCCGCGACCACGTGCGTTGACGTGCCGCCGTGGAATTCAGCGACGGGTTCCGGCGAGGCGTCCTGCATCAGGTCGCTCGTCGCCCCCAGAACCACTCGTTGAGCGGGCTCTCGAGGTCGCGGCGCAGGAACGGCGCCACGTCGACGGCGATCCCGTCCTGTTCGGAGGCCACCACGTCGTCCTCGAGCGCGCCGTTGGCGGCGTCGAGTGCGTCGTCGATCTCGAAGCCCGTGAAGAGGTAGTCGTGCTCGCGCGGCTCGGAGTACTCGCGCTGCGTGAGGTCGGACGCGCGCCCGACCGCCCAGGCCCCGTCGTCGCGATGCTCGATCCAGACGAGGATCGACTCGACGCCGCGCTCGTCGCTGTCGGGCATCGGGATGGTGCGGGTGGCGTACCATCGGGTGCGAACTTCGCTCTGGGGCTTCACTGCTTCCTCCGACTTCATGTGCACGCGCCTGCGCGCAGGGCTCTTCCGTCTGCTGTACCCGCGCAGCGGAGCGGCGAACCGAGGATCTTCAGCGGGTTGCAATCCAGCTGGGGGCACCCGGAACAGATCGATTCCCCGCGCGATCCACGGCGCGCAGGCGCACGAGGAAGCGGCTGCGGATCGGCAGCGATCCGATCCGTGGCGAGGTCACGACGGAGCCTTCAGCCGACGCGGCAGGAACGAACGTCGCGATCCGGCGCCAGCGGCGTGGTGCGATCCGCAGCTCGAGCTCGTAGCGCGCGACCCGGTCGTTGTCGGTTGCCGCGTCGAAGCCGAGCAGCAGCGTGCGGCGGGTAGGGTCGCTCGCGCGCGCGGCCCCTGGCGGCGTGGGCGGCGTGGTGTCGATGCCCGTGGTGCGTCGGATCGTCGCGGATGCGACCACGAATCCGGACCGGTCGCGTGGCGACACGCGCAGCTCGTACCGGGTCCGTGGCGCCAGTGGTGGCTGTGCTGCGGGAGCGCCGGTCACGTCGATCGAGTGCCATGTGGATCCTGCTGCGCGCCATGCCACGTCGTAGCCCGCCGCCCCGGCCACGGGCTGCCACCGGACCCGAATCGACGTTCCGCGCCCGTCCGCGCGAAGGCCGACCGGTGCCGGCAGGTGTTCGGGGGGGCCGGCAGTGCCGCGGGCGAAGGTCTCGTTTGCGGGGAGCCCGAGCTGCCACACGGCCGGTCGGGCGAGCGGTGAGCCGGATGGTGGCGCGGGATGGAAGTAGGTGTCGCCGTTGCAGTCGTAGCGCTCGTCGGCCGGATCGGCTGGTGGGTCCGGGTCGGGGCAGCGCGTCGGGTCGTAGGTGCCGCGGGGGCCGCCGTCGTCGTAGCACATGACATCGAGGCCGTCGGTGCAGTGCCCGGCATCGGTGGCGGTGGGCACCTCGTCCTGCACCGCGCCCATCGCGTGCGTGAGCTCGTGGAGCATGCTGGTGGCGAGCGGCGGGTCGGGGATGCCGTCGCTGCTCGTGCCGTACTGGACGGAAAGCGTCGACCGCGGCGGATTGTTGCTCACGTTGCGCGCGGTCTGCGAGACGAGCGGATCGGAGCGTCGCACGCCCTGGCCGAGCAGGGTCGAGCGTCGATACAGCACGGACTGCCCTGCGATTCCGGGCAGGAAGTCGGCGTCGTAGTAGGCGAGCACGCGACGCAGGCGTCCGGCTCGACGCCGCTCGAAGTCGGGATCGTCGTCGAGCACGCCGAGCCGCGCGAGGTCGGCCTCGATGCCGTCGAAGCCGCCGTCACGGTCGTTGCGATATCCGGCGGCCGTTCGCGGGAGCACCACGCGCTCGACGAGCGGCCGCCCGTCGGGGTCGCAGGCGACGCGCAGGCGACGATGCGCGCCGGGCACGAGCTCGCCGGCGGTCCGATCGACGAGCGCGGCGGCGTCGAGCAGCTCGCTGCGCAGGGCCGGCGCCACCTCGTCGAAGCGGTCCCCGTGCACGTCACCGGCACCGCTCGCGAAGTCGGCCGGAAGCAGGTATGCGAGGACGACGTGACGGGTCGACCCCGGCGCGCTGCAGCGGATCGCGTCCAGGCTCCCGCCGCCGATCGGGGTGCTCGACGAGCGCGCGGTGGCCGCGACCAGGTCGGGGCCGTGCGTGAAGAGCAGGTCGTGTCCGCGTGGGATCGCATACAGCCCGTCTGGGGTGCGGCAGGCGCGGCCGATGCCGCTGACCGTGGTCGGCGCGATGCAGCGTCCGGCGCGCGCGA
>JAGQUL010000033.1 GCA_020438525.1 Thermoleophilia bacterium
GGCCTGGAGCACGGCGACGTTGCGGGTGTCGTCCTCGTGCATCGCGACCGGGGTCGGCTGCGCCGCTTCCTTGAACAGCGGATCGCGCGTCGAGTAGCCGTCGGCGGTGTTGATCACCTGGCGTGCCTGGCGCGTGTCGTTGTTGATGACGATCGGCGAGAAGAGGTTGATCGTGCCCTTGCGAACGTCCGCTCCGACGTTCACGACGCACATGATCGAGATCTGCGACGCGTTGGTCACGCCGATCATCTCCAGGTCCTCGTCGCCCAGCTTGACCTCGTACTCCCAGTGGAACGCCCACGGCAGCACCACCGGGAACGCCAGCGACGGGTCCGTCGTGGAATGCAGCCACATGAACACGGAGTCCTGCCGCTGCTTGAGCAGCACGTACTCGGTGTGCTCGGGGAAGCCGATCATGCCCTGCTCGAAGTGCAGCCGGATCGCGTCGGGAACCTCGATCCTCCCGAAGCGGCTGCTCTCCAGCACGAGGGTGGCGTTGTGGTCGTTGGAAGGGCGCATGTCGGTATCCATCTGGAGCGGGTGGTCAGTGAATGGGGATCGGGGCCGGGGTGCTGTGCTGTCGTCGTGGGGCATCGGGGATCAGATGAAGTCGAGGATCGAGGTCTGCATGATCCGCGTACCGGCGGCCAGCGCGGCCTGGTACATGGTCTGCTGCTGGGTGAAGTCCATGAACGCCTCCGCGGCATCCACGTCGGCGACCTCGGTTCGTGCGGACACGAGGCGCTCCTCGGTCAGGTCGAGGCGGTTCTTCGTCACCTCGAGCCGTGCCGCGGTCGCGCCCAGCTGCGTGCGAACGTTCAGGGCCGTGTCGGTCTGCTGGATGATCAGGCCCAGGCCCGCCTGGATGCCGGCGGTGTTGCCGCCCTGCACGTCGAGCACGAGCTGGTCGATGATGTCGAGCGTGTTGCCAGGCGCCGGCGGCGCGGCCACGCCGATCACCGACTCACCCGGCACGTTGATCTGCACGGTCTGCCCCGGCGACACCCGGCGCTGCATCACGTTCAGGTTGCCGGCATACGCATTGCCCGGCCCCGGGTACGGCGCCGATCCCGTGAGCGTGCCGCCGAAGATGTAGGAGTCGCCGTACTGCGCGTTCAGGCCGTCGAGCACGACGCCCTTCATCTGCTGGATCTCCGTGGCGATGCTCTGCAGGTCGGCAGGGCCGTTCGTTCCGTTCGCGGCCTGCGTCGCCTTCTCGCGGATCCCCTGCAGCGCCGTGGTGATCGAGTCCAGCGCCGAGTCGGCCTGGTCCATGAAGCTGATCGACTCCGAGACGTTCGCCTGGTAGCGGTGCACGTCGCTCAGCTGCGTGTCGAACCCGAGCACCTGGCCCGTTCCGAACGGGTCGTCGCTCGGCTTGGTGATCCTGCGCCCGTCGCTGAGCTGCTGCTGCGACTTGGACATCTGCGAGTAGATCGACTGCACGTCGAGGTTGAATCGACCCGCTATCTGGTTCTGCGTGATCCGGATCGCCATGTCAGAGCCCCACTCGTCCCATGCGGTTGATGATCGTGTCGATCGCCTCGTCCATCGTGGTCATCACGCGTGCGCTCGCGTTGTATGCGTGCTGGAAGCGGAGCATGTTGCTCATCTCCTCGTCCATCGACACGCCCGACACCTGGTCGCGTCGCGACATCGCCATGTCCACCAGCACGTCGGCGTTCGCCATGTCCCGGTTCGCCGTGTCGGTTCGCGCACCGATCGCGGTGATGGTCGACGTGTAGAAGCCCTCCCACGACTGTCCGCCGAGCGCCACCTGCGCCGCGTTGCGAACCGTGTCGAGCATCGAGATGAAGTTGCCGCCGTTGCCGGGCTCAGCCGGGCCGGGTGCCGAGCTCGATGCCGCGATCAGCGTCGGGCTGACCGAGATGTCGTTGCCCGGATCGAGCTGGATCGTCGCCGCCGTGACTCCGAGCGGATCGAAGATGTTGCCGCCGGCCGCACCGGTCAGGTCGGTGCCCGCTCCGTGCGCCGCGTTCACGCCTGCGACGAAGTCGGAGACGAGCGTGTCGAGCTGTGCGATGTACCCGGGGATGATGCCCGTCGCCGGATCCCACAGGCTCTCGTCCGCGAACGCCTGGCCGCTCGTCAGGTCGCCGTTGCCGAACGCCGTGTCGAGGTCCGAACGCGCGATCGCGTTGAAGCCGCCGGCGGCCGCCGGGTCCACGAGCAGGATCGGGATCGTGGTGCCGAACGTGATCGTGACCTCGCCGGTCGTCCCGTTCTCCGTCCACGTGTAGTTGATCTTCTTGGACAGGTCGTCCATCAGCCGATCGCGCTCGTCGAGCAGGTCGTTCGGCTGGTGGCCGTGATCGAGCGCGTTCTTCACCTCGGCGTTGATCTGCGCGATCCGCTGCGAGATGGCGTTCACGTCGGTGACCGTCTGGTTCAGGCGCAGGTCGCTCTGCGTCGCCACCGCGGACAGGTCGTTGGAGACCTGGTTGAAGCCGTCCGCAAGCGCGTTCGACGCCTCCGCGAACGCCTGGCGCGCCGACATGCTCTGCGGGTTGGAGGCCACCGCGTCCATCGTCGACCAGAAGTTGTTCATCAGGGCCTTGAGCCCGTTGTCGCCCGGCTCCTGGAATGCCGCCTCGACCTGCGCGAGCTGCTCCACCAGCGTCTGCGCATCGCCCTGGCGACCGAACTGCTGGCGCACGTTCGAGTCGATGTACTGGTCGCGAAGCCGCTCGAGGCGCAGCACCTCGACGCCCGTGCCCATCTGGCCCGGGGTGGTCGCGCTCAGCGCCGACGAGTTCGACCACGCAGGCGACGTGACCATCTCGGCTCGCTGACGCGTGTAGCCCTCCGTCGAGATGTTCGAGATGTTGTGCCCCGTGACATCCAGGGCGTTCTGGTGGGCCAGCACGCCGCGGAGCGCGGTGTTGAGTCCCATGAACGTGCTCTGGTACATGCGTGCCCTCCTCCCCTATGCCTGTGCGTCCAGCAGCCGGAGGCGCGGGGCCTCCTGCTGCACTCCCTGCTTGCCGTACGTCGTGCGAGCGGCCACGTCGGTGGTCGCGCCCTGCACGAGCACCTCGATGATCGCGAGCTCCTGCTCGAGCAGCGCCGTGTTGCGCGCCACCACCGCGTCGAGCTCCACCACCAGCGCACGCAGCTCCTCTGCTGCGGCCTCGAGCTCCTGACCGAGCTCGGCGCCGACGCACCCGACGAGCACGTCGCGCGTCACCGCAGCCAGCTCCAGCCCGAGGATCGACGCCGCCTGCTGCAGCAGCATCCCGCGCCGGACCTCCGTCCGTCCACGGTCGAGCATCGTCACTTCGATCTCCTGGAGCACCGCGTGCACGCGATGCACGTCCTGCACCTCGAGCGCCTCGCGCTGCGCGCTCGACAGCTCCAGCAGCCGCGACCAGATCCGAACCTGCTCGCGCACGTTCGCCACGACCTCCGTCACGACATCCACGATCTGCGCGCTCATGCTGCACCGCCCGTGGATCCGTCGGACGACGACGAGCCGCCGTCGGTCGCTGCCGAGTCGCCGCTGGCGATGCCGGCCGCCTCGGCCATCTGGCCGTACAGCGTGGCCGCAAGTCCAAGCCCGCCGCCGTCGAGCACCGACTGCGTCAGCTGGTCCTGCGCCATGTCCTGGTAGCCGGACGTCGACTGCGAGCCACCGTCCTCGCCGCCGAACATCGAACCGGCGCTCTGCATGGGCTTGAGCAGCTGCTGCACGAAGTATCGCTCGAACTCGAGCGAGACTCGGTACATCTGCTGCTGCTCCGGCGTGTCGAGCTTGATTCCCGCGGGGGGATTCAACGGCTCGCTGCCGAGGCCCAGGCTGCTTGTCGGGTCGATCGGGGTCATGTCAGGTCAGTCGCTCGTCGTGCCTTCTGCCGTTACCGGCGCATGCTGTTTGCGATTCCGAGCATCTCGTCGCTCGTCGAGATCACCTTGCTCACGCTCTCGAACGCGCGCTGGGCGTTGATCATCTCCACCATCTCGTTCATCACCGAGACGTTCGAGCCCTCGAGCTGGCCCTGCTTGACCAGGCCCATGTCGTTGGTGCCGGGCGCGTTGATGATCGGCTCGCCGCTGTTAACCGTCGCCGCGTACACGTTGCTGCCGAGCGCCGCGAGGCCCTCGGGATTCGCGAAGCGCGCAAGCTCGAGCTCGCCGAGCACCTCGACCACGCCGTTCATCTTGCACGTGATCATGCCCTCGGGCGAGATCTGCAGCGATCCCGGCTCCGCCTCGAGCGGCAGGCCGACGATCGGCTCGAGCTGGTAGCCGCTCGCGTTGACGAACTGGCCGTTCTGGTCGACGGAGAAGCTGCCGTCGCGCGTGTATCCGATCGTTCCGTCCGGCAGCGTGACCTGGAAGAAGCCCGCGCCGTCGATCGCCATGTGGGTGAGCGTGCCCGTGTCCTTCAGGTCGCCCTGCGAGAACGCCAGCTCGGTGCGTGCCGGAGCGACGCCCATGCCGTTCTGCGAGCCCATGCGCGCGGCCTGGCGATCGCCGACCTGCTGGTAGAGCAGGTCCTCGAACCGCAGCCGCGTGGCCTTGAACGCATTGGTGTTCACGTTCGCGAGGTTGTTCGCGATCGTGTCCACGTTCATCTGCATCGCGGACATGCCGGTCGCTGCCGTGTACAGCGAGTTCATCATGTGCGTGCGTCTCCTTCTCCCCCGGCGCCGCCTCCGGTCCGGAGTCGGTCGCCCGTGGCACGCACTGCCGGCGTCGGAAGGCTGCAGCAGCTGCGATCGGCACGGGGGTGCCGGTACCTCGGTCGGTCGGTACCGGCGGGAGTTCCGCGCCCTCGGCGCAGTCCGCTCCAACGTTCGTGCTTCTCGTGTCGCTGCGCCTGGCGTTGCAGACGTTGCGTGTCGTCGGAATGCGGATCGGCGCGACGTTTCCCCTGCTTGAGCGAGGGGCGAGCGAACGGCACGAGTTGCAAACACCAGCTCGATCACGACGTACTCGAGCAACGGTCGACGACGACGACCGCCCGCACCCCTGCCAGCAGCATCCGCAATCGAACTGACGCGATTTCAGTGCAGCAAACGACAATCGGCCCCGAATTCGCCGATTCGAGGCCGTCGTCGTCGCCAATTCGAACCGCCTACTGCGCATGAAGCGGTTCCGATACACGGTACCAGTGATTTCTGGCTTTCAATCCGGTGTTTTTGCAGATTGGTCCTTTAGCTATGGATACATTGCGCCGATGCATTTCCAGCCTGCCCCTCGGGGCGGGTCCGGCCGTGCATGGACCGCACGACGGAAATACCGGCCCCTATATACGCGAGGAACGCGCATGAGGGACCGGGTCACGGATGACTGAATGAGCCTTCGAATCGCACATAACATCGATGCCCTGGCGGCCCACCGCCACGCTGGCATCGCTGCCGACCGCATTGCGGTCGCGATGCGACGGCTCTCGTCCGGCCTGCGGATCAACTCCGCCGCCGACGACGCCGCCGGGCTCGGCATCAGCGAACGGATGCGCGGTCAGATCCGAAGCCTCGAGATGGCGAACCGCAACATCCAGGACGGCATCTCGCTGCTCAACACCGCCGAGGCGGCGCTCGACGAGGTCCACTCGATCCTCCACCGAGCCCGAGAGCTGCAGGTCCAGTACAACAACGGGACCAACGACATCAACGCCAAGATGTCGATTGCGAGGGAGCTGATCCAGCTCAGCAACGAGATCGGTCGCATCGAGCAGACGACCACGTTCAACGGCGTGCCGCTGCTGCAGTCGGCCACCACGACGATCACGCTGCAGGTCGGAGCGAACGCCGGCGACACGATCTCGTTCAGCATGGCCGACCTGTTCGGCATCGGCACGGCGCTCGTGCGACCCGTCACGTTCTTCACTCCGCCCGGCGTGCCGGCGAACATCAACTGGATGGACGTCCACATCGACGACGTGGCGACTGCTCGCGGCAGGCTCGGATCGGTCGTGAACCGGCTCGAGCACACGCTGAACGACAACCAGTCGAAGATCGAGGCCTACATGTCGGCGGAGTCCAGGATCAGGGACGCGGACATGGCCAAGGAGATGGGCGAGCTGACCAGGCAACAGGTCCTGCAGCAGACCAGCCTTGCGATGCTCCGCCAGACGCAGCGTCCGGGCAACACGGCCCGGGTGAACGACCTGCTCAAGTAGCACGGACGCCGGCGCGCGGACGCGACCGCTTGCACGTACGCACACGTACGCACGTAGGCACGCACGTACGCGCACACGTACGCGGGCGCGGGTACAGAAGCTCGGGACGGTCGGATCAGGTACGTGCGGGCGTCATGCGACGCTGCAGCGAATCAGCCGAGGGAGCCGACGCTGTTGACGGCCTTGTCGAGCGTGCCGTCGATCGACGTGATCACGCGCTGGGAACTCTCGTAGGAGCGCAGCGTGGTGATCATGTCCACCATCTCGTGGACCGAGTTGACGCTCGACGCCTCCACGAAGCGCTGGCGCAGCTGCGTGCCGGGCGGAAGCCCGCCGGTCTCCTCGCCGATCCACATGTTCTGGCCGAACTTGCGGGAGTTGGGCACGTCGAGCGTCGCGATTCCGATCTGGCCGAGCTGGCTGCCGTCGGCAGCGGTCACGCGACCGTCGGCGCGGATCAGCGGGTCGATGCCGTCCTGGCCGATGTAGACCGGGTTGTTGTCGTTCGCAGGACCAAGCACGTACTCGCCGGTCTGCGTCGTGAGGAATCCGTCGGGCGACCGCGTGAACTGGCCGTTGCGCGTGTATGCGACGGTGCCGTCCTCGGTGCGGACGCGGAAGAAGCCGTCGCCGCCGATCGCCACGTCGAGCGGCTGCTCGGTGGGTCGAAGCGAGCCCTGCCCGAAGTCGGTGATCGTTCCCGCCACGCGCGTTCCGTAGCCGAACTCACCCATCGCCTGCAGGCCGTTGCCTCCACCGCCCCGCATGTTGTACAGGAGCCGATCGGCGAACGACTCGTTCACGACCTTGTCGCCCTTGAAGCCCACCGTCGACACGTTCGCGAGGTTGTTCGCGATCACGTCCTGGCGGACCATGGCGCTGGTCATGCCGCTCGCTGCGATGTAGAGGCCGCGTTCCATCTGCTCGTTGAATCGGCGCAGCAGCGTGCGTTGCTTGAACGTGGACGGTGCACGCACACCGAATTGCAGCAGCGCCCCGAGCAAGATTGCAGCAGTGCAGGACAAATCCCTGCAAGCAGGCCTCAAGTCCGTACGGGAACCGGCCGATGTCCGAACCACGGGGACGTCCGCGCACTCCCCGTGACGCCGCGCACGGACGATGCGGCGCCACCCCACCCGACGCAGGATGCAGACGGTGCAGGTCGATCCCAACGCACAAGCCTCGGTGTACGTCGCCACGCCACGTGGCGGCGAGCTGACGCTCGACCCCGGCCGCGAAGTCGTGGCCCGGGTGGTCGCCACCGGCGAGGGAAGCGCACGCATCAACCTCGCGGGCCAGCAGCTCGACGTGACCACCAACGCACCGCTTCGGGTGGGCGACGACATCCGCCTGTCGGTGTCCCAGGCAGATGCCACAGGTGTGCGGCTGGCAATCGTCACGCCCGACCGCGCGGCAGCCGCCGGCCCGGTCTCCCCCGGCAGCGCAGCCGGTCTCGTGCAGGAGCTCGCCAAGGCCGGCGTTCCCGTGACTCCACAGCTCGCCCAGGCCGCGACGCAGATCGCGCAGCAGCTCGGCGGTGACGCCAGCTCGGCGCGCGCCGTGGCCAACCTTGCCGGTCGCGACCTCGCACTGTCGCCGGCGGCCGCAGGACGCGTCGCCGCAGCGCTCGAGGTCGCCGGATCGATCGGCCCCGCACTCGCCTCGCTCGCATCGAGGTCGGCCGCAGTCGCGACCGCACTGCCTTCGGGGCTGCCGAATGCTGCCGCCCTGCAATCGCTGCTCGCGCCGGGACTGTCGAGCAGCGAGCTCGCCGTGGCACGGATCGTGCAGGCAACGCAGGGCTCGGCACCCAACGGACCGATCACGCTGCCCACGCCACCGTCGTCGAGCGTCTCGGTGATCCAGAACTACGTGTCGAGCCAGGTCGCGGTGACGACCCGCCTGGACCAGCTCGCACAGCAGAACACGACGCTGGGCACCGGCCAGCTGCTGCAGGCACGCGGCCAGGTCCCGGCACTGCAGCCGCAGGCGCAGCAGGGCACCGCGCTCGGGCTCGCTCCAGCTGCGCTGCAGGCCGCGCTCCGCGGTCAGGTCGCCGCCGCGGATCCTCGATCCGTTGCAGGACCACCCACCGCAACCATCGCCGCGGCCGCGGCACGCGCCGCGGAGGTCGCCGCGCCCACCAATGCCGCGGTACAGGCCCAGCAGTCGGCCGCGACGAGCGCGCGAGCGAACGCAACCGCGGCCGCCGCGTCGGGGGCTGCGAATGCAATCGCGACTCCGACATCGGCGCCGGCAGCAGGTGCGATCGCGGACCTCGCCAACCTCGCGGTCCGGTTCGCGCCGGCGCTCGCACCCGGCGCAGGCGGGATCGGCACCGCAGCCGATGCCGCATCGCGCGGCATCAACGCGGCTCAGGTCGCCCAGCAGGAGGGTCGTGGCGGGATCGGCGCCGCGAGCGCCTCGGTGGCGGGCTCGAGCGCGAGCGGCGATCCGCTACCGCTCGTCACGTCGCTGCGTGCGTACCTCGCATCGCCGGGTGCCGAGTCCGACGCCGCGCGCCTGCTCCGCTCCGTCGACGGTGCCGGTGCCGGCGCGCTGCAGATGGCGATTCGTACGCTCCCTGAGGGCGAGGCACTGCGACTTGCCGGGCGCCTGCTCGAGCTGATGCCCGGCTCGAGCCAGCTCGCAGGCCCCGCTCTGCACGACCTTCGAAGCGGCGTGCACGGCGCGCTCGATCGACTCGGACAGGCGCTCGCGCACCACGACGGCAACGAGCTCGCCACGCTCAGGGCAGTGCTCGAGCAGGTCGCGGCACACGATCCCCGCCCCGCAGTGATGCACGATGCCGCGCGGCTGCTCGCAGCAATGGACGGGCAGCAGATCCTGTCGCGCACGGCAGCCGGGGCAGATCCCGGCTACGTCTACTTCCAGGTGCCGTTGCCCGACGGGCGCGGTGCAGAGGTGCTCGTGCGGCGTGACCCGGGTCGTCGTCAGGTCTCGTTCGACGAGTTCCGGATCGCGTTCCTGCTCGATACCGAGCGACTCGGCACGCTGATGATCGAGCTCGATGCACACCCGGCGGGGATCCGCGCCGACGTGCGAACCGACATCGCGGAGCTCGAGCCGTACCTGCGCGAGCGCACGGAGGCGCTCGTCGAGCCGCTCGCACGCGAGGCACGCCGCCCGGTCACCGTGACGACCGGCGTGTTCGAACAGGACCCACCGACGAGCCTGCTCGAGCCGACGCTCGGCGCGCTGGAGCCCGGGGGGAACGAGTTCTATGCCTGATCCCCACGACGATCCGAAGGTGCGCCGCATCCGTCGGCGCGACCGGGACCCCGACACCCCGCCCGACCTCGAGGTCGCGGCGCTCGGCTACGAGGCCGGTCAGGACAACGCGCCGAAGCTGATCGCGCACGGTCGTGGGCACATGGCACAGCGCATCATGGAGCTGGCCGAGCAGCACGACCTGCCGGTGCGTCAGGATCCGACGCTCGTGTCGATCCTCGGTGCGCTCGACGTGGGCGCGGAGGTGCCACCGGACCTGTACGGCGTGATCGCCGAGGTGCTCGCGTGGGCGTACCACGCCGACCAGGAAGCCGCCGATCGGCGGCGCCGCGCCGCCTGATCAGGCAGTCTCGCGCGCGGCCTGCCCGCTGCGCGACACGACGTGCGTGTTCGGATACACGATCGTGCGATTGCGCCCGCTGTCCTTGGCGACGTACAGCGCCTGGTCGGCTCGTTCGAAGAGCTCGGCCGCGTTGTCGGCCTGATCGGGGAACGACGCCACCCCGATGCTCACGGTGACTCGACCCTCGGGGCCGAGCTGCGGCAGCTGCAGCTGCGCCACGGCTCGTCGCAGGCGCTCCGCCAGTCGCACGGCGTCGCGCGCATCGCCAGGAACCAGCACGACGAACTCCTCGCCGCCGAACCGCGCAGCGAAGTCGGAATCGCGCTTCTCGCGGCGAACGCTGTCGGCCATCGCGCGCAGCAGCAGGTTGCCGGCCTGGTGGCCGTGCGTGTCGTTGAAGCGCTTGAAGTGATCCAGGTCGAGCACGAGGATCGAGCAGGAGCCGCCGTATCGTCGGACGCGGTCGATCTCGTAGCGGACCTGCGCCTGCAGGAAGTCGTAGTTGAACAGTCCGGTGAGGCGATCGGTGAACGATCGCTGGACGAAGCGTCCGACGCGTCGACGCAGGTGTGTCACGCGCTCGCCAACGACGATCAGCACACCTGCGAGCGCGACCGCCGTGACCAGGTCGCCGCGCAGCGCCACGAGCAGCACCGCAGCACCGGGCAGCGAGCCGAGGCGTCCGAAGAACGCGGTCGCCATGACGAGCGATGCCAGCAGCAGCAGGAACCCGTTCGCCGGCACCTCGGGGCCGAGCAGCACGCCCGCGACCGCTCCTGCCGCCAGGATCGCGGCGACCGCGCGGCGGAAGGTCACGGGGACCTCGTTGTTGGAGGCGGAATCCATCCAGCTACGCGTTCGACGTGCACCCTCGACCTCCTGCCGGCCGCGGATCCTGGATCAGCGGGGGGCGTAGACCTCGAGCTGCACCGGCGCGACGCTCTCCATGCCGATCGCATCGGCGGCGGCGCGCGACAGGTCGATCACGCGGCCGTCCACGTACGGCCCGCGATCATTGATTCGCACGAACACGCAGCGAGCCGTGGTCGACGAGTACACGCGCACGATCGTGCCGAACGGGAGCGTCTTGTGGGCGGCAGTGAGCTGGGTGGTGTCGAAGACCTCGCCGTTGGCGGTGTTGCCGCCGTCGAAGCCGGGGCCGTACCACGACGCCTCGCCCGACTCGACCGTGCCCGTGGGCTGCAGGTTCGGGTCGGGCGGCGTGCAGCCGATGCCGCCGACCGCGGCGCCCGCGTAGCCCATCCATCCGTCGAGGAACCCGCCGCCGCTCATTGCGCCCCAGTAGCCGATCCCGGGGATCGGGCCCGTCGTGAACACGTAGTCGGCGTCGATCGTGAAGCGCTTGCCGAGCTCGCGCTCACGCTCTGCCTTCGTCGGTCCGCGGCGCTCGTCGAGCACCGCATCGAGCGCAGCGATCCGCGTGCCGACCTCCAGGATCCGGGAGCGGGTCGCGTCTGCAAGCGTCGTGGTTCGATCGACCTCTGCCGCTGCCCGGTCGAGCTCGACGAACAGTGCACGGTCCTCGGGCTGAAGGGCTCGGATCAGGTCGGCGCGCAGGTCGTCGGACTGCTCGTCCCGAACCGCGATCAGCGCAGCAACTCGGTCGTCCTTGCCCTGGTCGAAGAGCTCGACGATCCGGTTCGCGATCTCTGCAAGTGCGTCGTCGTGTCGCTGCTCGGCGCTGGACCGGTCGTCCTCCTGGTCGAGCAGCGCTGCCTGCAGCTGGTTGCGCTCGGTGACGAGCCGCGCGTGCTCGAACTCGAGCTTGCTGGTCGGCCCGTCGATCGGGGCTTCGACCGCGACCTGCTCGGCCTCGTCGCTCGTCGCGGCAGCGTCGTCGCCCTGCTGCTCGTCGGGGAGCAGCCCGGCACCGCCCGACGACAGGTCCTGCTGGCCGGTCGCCGCCGGGACGGAATCGTCCACCGGCGACAGGTCGATCACGCCGCCCGCGCCGCCGATGTCGCCGGATCCGGGATCGGCGGTGGCGGTGCCCGCGGCCAGCGCGACTGCGCCGAGCACCACGCACGCAGCAGCGAGCACGCGGCGTGCGCGCGAGGCGTGGACGATGCTGTGGCGTGGACGGCTCACCGGTCGTGCATCGGCAGGCTGCCGTCGCGAGCTGAGCACTAGCGCATCGTGCACGGGCGGCAATGTGTCGGGAGCAACGCTGCAGCGACGCATGGCGGCGGGGATTCGCTCAAGGACCGACCGGGAATTGACGACAGGAACGAACAGGGGGCATCGATGTTCGACCAGCTTCGCAACCAGTATTCGCTGCGCTGCCCGACGCACGACACGACCGCGTGGGTCTCGGTGAGCGCATTCCGCCGAATCCGGCGCCTGCGCGGTGCGACGAGCCCGGCCGTGTTCCGCGTGGAGTTCGACTGCGCCGCGTGCGGCGACGTGCACGAGACGCTCGTGTCGCACGACCGGCTCGACTGGGAGCCGCTCGGCACGGAGAGCACCGAGACGTTCATGAACCTCGTCACGGGTCGACGCGAGCTGCTTGCGACCGAGCTCGTCGAGCGCGCGACCGACCAGATGCGTCGCGGTCACTGGCCGTGGACGTTCTGGTGCCACCCCGAGAGCGCGATGCGCCCCGGGTTCCCGAGCTCGCTGCGGTTCGTCACCCCCGAGCACGACCACGGCGACGAACGGGTGGGCGTGCTCGTGCGCTGCTTCTCGTGCGAGCGCCATACCGTGAACATCGTGACGCGCGACCACCTGGACGTGCCGTGGCACAACGACGACCACATCGCGTATGTGGCGCAGGTCTTCGACGGGGATCGGATCGCGCCCGAGGAGCGTTTCCGCCACCAGCTCTGGGACGGCCCCGCGCGCGCCGAGTGGCTCGACGCCGGCTGAGGCGTGTCGTCGGCGTCACGACGCGCGTGACGCACGTCGCCCACATGGTCAGTAGTGGATCAGAGAGGCCATGTCGTAGCCGGCGAGCTGCTCGCGGCCGTTGAGGAAGTCGAGCTCGATCGCGAACACGAGGCCGGCGACGGTGCCGCCCAGCCGCTCCACCAGCTCGATCTTGGCCTTGGAGGTTCCGCCGGTGGCGAGCAGGTCGTCGCAGATCAGCACGCGCTGGCCGGGCTTGATCGCATCGATGTGCACCTCGAGCGCATCGAAGCCGTACTCGAGCGCATACTTCGCGCTCACCGTCGTGTACGGGAGCTTGCCGGGCTTGCGTGCCGCGACGAAGCCCGCGCCGAGCGCGTACGCGAGCGGCGCACCGAACATGAAGCCGCGCGCCTCGGCGCCCATCACCAGGTCGGGCTTCCAGTCGCGAGCCTCGTCCGCGAGCCGATCGACGATCGCGCGGAATGCAGGTCCGTCGCCGAGCATCGGCATGATGTCCTTGAACACGATCCCGGGCTTGGGGAAGTCCGGGACGTCTCGGATCAGCTGCTCGTACTCGGTCGTGGCACCAGTCATCGCGGGAAGCTCCTGTCGAGGGCGGAAGGTACGTCGAGGACGCGGAATGTTCTCAGATCAGCGGCGCGGTGGCACGCGGGCCGGCACCGGAGTGGTTGCGGCCGGTGCCGGTGGCACGGGCGGTCATCAGCTTCACGTCGCGCACGAACGCGATCCGCAGGAACTCCGCGAGCTGCGACGTGAGCGACTCCACGGTGTGCACCGCACGCTCGCGTGCCTCGTCGCCGGGGGCCCGGAGCATCGCCGCGGCGTACTGCTCGACGATCGCGCCCTGGCGACCCATCGCCATCACGGCCTGGCGCAGGTGGCGCAGGTCCAGGCCGAGCGCGTCGAGGCTCCCGGCCAGCGAGACCAGCCCGACCTCGTCGGGCGTGTAGAGCACGATCCCCTCGGCGTCCCTGCGGCCGGTCACCACGTCTGCCTGACGACATGCCTCCAGGAACTCGTGCGTCACGCCGGCAGCGCGCACGAGCGCCTCGGCGCTCACGAGCTGTTCCTCGACGCCCAGCCGGACCGCGCCCGCGCTCGGCATCGTGCCGACGCGTCGCGCCGCAGCGTCGCCGGTTCCCGCAGCCGCGCCCGCAGCAGGCGCCGCCTGCCCGAGCGTTCCCGCATCCAGCCTGCGCCTGAGCTCCTCGCGGATCACCTTGAGCGGCATGAACTGGTCGCGCTGCATGTGCAGCGCCACGCGCAGCGCCTCGATGTCCTGCTTCGAGTACATCCGGTAGCCGCCCGGCGTGCGCTCGGGCTCCACGATGCCCTTGTCCTGCAGGAAGCGCAGCTTCGAGATCGAGATGTCCGGAAACTCCGGACGCAGCACGTCGCACACCTGGCCGATTCGGAATCGGGTCTCGTCTGTGCCGCTGCTCGTCATGCTCGTCGCTGGACCTTTCCTGGTCTCCGCCGCTGCCTGGTCATACCGGCGCGGCGGTGGCCCGTCCATGGGCCGTCGGGGGTTGTTCGGCCTACTCGGCCAGATACGTGAGCTTGTACTTGCCGATCTGGATCTCGTCGCCTGCCTCGAGCGCCCGCTTCTCGACCCGTTCGTGGTTCACGAACGTGCCGTTGAGGCTTGCGCGGTCCTCGACCCGGATCGACGCACCGTCGTTGTACACCACCGCATGTTCACGCGAGACGGTGACATCGTCAAGGAAGATGTCGGAGGTCGGCGAGCGACCGATCGTGGTCTTGTCGAGGATCCTGAAGTGTTCGCCTGCACGACCACCGCCGCTGCGGATCACGAGGGCCGCACCCTGCCCACCCGAAGGCTCCACGGGGACACCCGCCTCCGGGTCGCGACCCACGCCCGGAATCGCCACCGGGATCGTCTCGGTGTTCTGGTCACCGACCAGGTACGAGCCGCACTTGGCGCAGTAGTTGGCGTCTTCGCCGTTCTGGTGTCCGCAGGCCGTGCAGTACATCCGGATCAGCTCTCAGCGCCGTCCTCAGGCAGGCCCTTGCCGGCGAGGATGCGGCTCAGGTGCTCGATGTCGATGTTGTCGAGCGCACCGCCTTCGCCGGTGTACTTCTCCTTCTTGCGAGCGAGCAGCTCGCTCTTGAGGATGTCGATGTAGCCGTGGAGGATCCGCCGGCGGTAGGAGACCTCGTTCTCCTCCTGCACGTAGCGGTCGATGAGCTCCTTGAGCGCCTCGTCGTCGAGCGAGCCGAGATCGGGCAACGCTTCCACAGTGTCTCCTCCGGGTCGTGCCGACCGTCCGTCGGCAGGGATTCAGTCTACACGAGGTTCGGCCGTCGCCTCGACCTCGACTTCAGGGTTGTGTGAGGTTCGGCCGTCGTCGGCCGTTCGCGGACCCTGGTGCAGTGCCTCGCGGTCGGCGGTGAGCATCCAGCCGTAGCGCCGCAGGTACTGCACGAACACGACCACGCTGATCAGCAGGCCGATCTCGAACGGCCACAGCGGCCAGGTCGCCTCGGGCAGCAGCAGCAGCCACGTCAGGCCCGCCATCATCAGCGCCATCCCCCACTTTCCCAGCCGCGTCACGTCGACCATCGTGAACTCGCGCACGTGCCAGTAGCCGTACATCGCGGGCAGGTCGCGAGCGATCACGATCAGGAACTCGAACCCGAAGAGCCGTCCGTCGCCGCCGAACCACTGCGAGTCGTAGAAGCACAGCAGCAGCACGGCGCTGTTGACGAGCAGCCGGTCCGCGAGCGGATCCACGACCTTCCCGTACTGGCTCATCACCCGGAACCTGCGGGCGAGCCATCCATCGAGGAAGTCGGTGAACGACGCGCCCAGGAACAGCAGGCCCGCGGCGAGCGTTGCACCCTGGCCGACCACCATCAGGGCGATGAAGACCGGCACCGCGAGCAGGCGGAGCGTGGTGAGCACGTTCGGAACGTTCCGAATCCACGTGGCGTTGTGGGATTCCACGCCTGCGATGCTACTGCTCAGGCCGGAAACCTCCTGCCGTTCGAACACACCAGGCGACGACGACCACCGTGGAGATGCAACGAGGGGCGGCCCACATGGTGTGAACCGCCCCTCGGTGAATGGTCGGGACGACTGGATTCGAACCAGCGACCGCCCGGCCCCCAGCCGGGTGCGCTACCAGACTGCGCCACGTCCCGCGATGATCGAGAGCATAGCGTGCGCGCGACGCACGCACCACCCCACGACGCGTGCCCGTGCACCCCGAGACCGCGCACGCGCATCGCGCTGCCGGGCTGGACCGCGTGAAACGCAGGCGCGCTGCACTTCGATAATGGGACAAGCCGGAGATCGGGCTCCGGCGTCACCAAGGGACGGATCACATGAGTTCGGGAATCACGCCAATCGGCGTTCGCATGCAGCCGAGTGCCGCCACGCCGCTCGACCCTCCGGTCACGCCGCGTCCGGGAGAGGTGCTTCGCACCACACCGGATATCGGCACGTCGCGACGCCCGCCCCTCTCCGCCAACACCCTCGGCGTGGGCGCGATCACGGGAACGATGGGAACGATGATCGGGGCCATCGGCGGCATGGTTCTCGTCTGGCACCCCGCCGCGGCACTCAGCGAGGCCGGCCACTCGCGGCTCGCCATGGCGCTCGCCCTCGGTGTGACGGGCATCAGCGCGATCGCAGGCGGATACGCCGGCTTTCGAATGGCCACCGACGCCCAGCGGGCGTCCGAGGCGGATGTCGAGCACAAGCGCGTCCTGGAGGCCTACGGCACTCCGACCGCGGAAGCTGCCACGGACGTGCTCACGAGCGTCGACGCCAACCACGACTCGCGACTCGACATCGGGACCGAGCACACGCGCCCGGGCGTGCGGCACGGCAGCTACTCGCCCGACGAGCATGGCGAGCTGCGGTACACGTCGACGTGGACCGAGCCACGCGACTACACGCCGCTCCTGCAGCTTGCCGACTCGACCGGGACCCCCGACGGGCGGGTGGACGCGGATGAGCTGGCACAGGCCATGGCGCGGTGGGACGTTGACCGCAACGGGGCGCTGGATGCCTCCGAACTCGGGACGCTGAACGCCGCGGTCGACGCTCGCTGACCGCGCCCGCAGCCGGTACCGAGCGGCTACGCCTCGAGCTCGTCGAGCTCGGTCTCGTCGCGCACGCTGCGCGCGTAGAGCGGCGCACCGATACCGATGCCGCCGATCAGCAGGAAGAACATCGCCATCGACGCGGCACTGGCACGCATCTCGTCGCAGCCCACGGCGGGCTTGCCGACTGCGAGGTACACCTTGGTGCCGTCGGCGGGGCAGCGGCTGCCGGTCACGGCCTCCCAGCCGAGCAGGCCACCCATGCCCAGGCCGAGCACGATCAGCGTGACCCACGCGCCGCGGGAGCCGAGCCGGTTCCAGAGCACGAACGCTGCGCCGATGCACGCGAACATCACCACGGCGCCCGGCAGCGACCACGCGTACCAGAGCGCCGGGATCGAAACGGCGCCGAGGATGCCCCACGCGAGGTGGTGTCGGTCGAGGCCGTGCTGCTCGTGCGGCGCCTGCTCGGTGGTCGTCGTCTCCATCATCGTGCTGCTCCGACCATCGTGACGGTGGGTCCGTCGGGACCCGCCTCCGTGCCCTCGCTCTTGCCGAACGCCTCCTTGGCTCGCCCTTCGGGCTTGCCGGCGGCGATCCACTTGTCGATCTCGCGGAACAGCTCGTCGACGAGCTCGGCCTGCGGGACCTTCTTGAGCACCTCGCCGTGTGCGTAGATGAAGCCGACGTGGCGACCTCCGGCGATTCCGAAGTCGGCGTTGCCTGCCTCGCCCGGCCCGTTCACGGCGCAGCCCATCACGGCGATCTCCATGAGCTCGTCGGCGTAGTCGCGCTGCAGGCGCTCCTCCACCTCGCCCGCGAGCGCCACGATCTCCACGTCCGCGCGCCCACAGGACGGGCACGCGATCATGTTGAAGCCCTTCTTGCGCAGGCCGGTTGCCTTGAGGATCTCCCAGGCGACCTTGACCTCCTCGATCGGGTCGGCGCTCAGCGACACGCGGATCGTGTCGCCGATCCCGTCGAGCAGCAGCGAGCCGATGCCCACTGCACTCTTGATCGATCCGGCCCACGGGGTACCGGCCTCGGTGACGCCCAAGTGCAGCGGGCAGTCGACCCGCTCGCTCAGCATCCGGTAGGCCTGCACCATCACCACGGGGTCGCTGGCCTTCACGCTGATCTTGTAGTTGTCGTAGCCGACCTTCTCGAGCAGGCGCACCTCCTCGAGCGCGCCCTCGACGAGCGCCTCGGCCGGCGACGGCACCGCCATCGAGCGCAGGTGGTGCGGCAGCGACCCCATGTTCATCCCGATCCGGATGGGGATGTCCTTGGCCTTGGCTGCCTCGACGACGGAGATGACCTTGTCGTCGCCGCCGATGTTGCCGGGGTTGATGCGCACGCACGCGACGTTCGCCTCGATCGCCTTGAGTGCGAGCGACGCGTTGAAGTGGATGTCGGCCACGACCGGCAGTGGCGAGAACTTGACGATCTCCGGCAGCGCGTTCGCATCGGGCAGGCCGGGCACCGCGACGCGGATGATCTCGCAGCCTGCCTCGAAGAGCCCCTGGATCTGCGCGAGGGTCGCCTTGGGATCGTTGGTCTGGGTCGTGGTCATCGACTGCACCGACACCGGTGCGCCGCCGCCGACGGTCACTCGACCGACCTGTACCTGCCGCTTGGAAGCCATGGGCGAAGTCTATCGATGCGGCCGCAGTCGCGAAGCGATTCCCGGTCGCAGCTCAGCCGCGCGCGCGGGTGATGTCGTTGTCGAGGCCGATGAAGAAGAGGATCAGCACGAGCGCCAGCCCGACCATCGAGTAGCGCTCGAATGCGGCGCGCGGCATCGGGCGGCGCCGGATCGCCTCGAGCAGGCCGAAGAGCAGGTGGCCACCGTCGAGCGGGAGCAGCGGCAGCAGGTTCATCACGGCGAGGATCAGGCTGATCAGCGCCACGTAGCCGATCAGCCAGCCGCTGCGGTCCACGTCGTCGGCCACGTCGACGATGCCCACGACCGATCCCACGTCCTGACGGACGTTCGCGTCGAAGAACACCCGCGGCAGGCGCGTGAACGTGTCGGACGTGATCGTCCACATCCGATCGAGCGCGGTGGTCATGCCGGTGACGGGGTCCTCGTGGACCCGCCCGACCACGCTCACGGACGCATCGTCGAGCTGCGGTGCGAGCCCGAGCCGTGGCTCCTTCACGTCCTTGGCGTACTCGGTCGGCACGATCGTCTCGGCATGGCGGTCGCCGTCGGCGTCGATCCAGGCGATGTCGGTCGGCTCGCCCAGGCTGTCGGCGATCCGCTGGCCCAGGTCGTTCGGGGAAATTCCCTTCACCGGGCCGTTCCACTCGACGATCCGAGACTCGGTGTCGAGTCCGGCCTGCGCCGCGGGACTGTCCTTCGCGACGCTCGCGACCGCGAGCGCGCCGGTGACCTCGTACTTCGGCTGCAGCGTCCAGAAGAACACGCTCAGCACCACGAACGCGATCAGCAGGTTCACGAACGGGCCCGCGAAGATCACGGTCATCCGGCGCCAGAGCGCCGCGCGCCAGTACGCGCGCGGGTGCAGGTCGTCGAGCAGGGCATCGATCCGGTCGAGCGCGCTGCGGACGCGCTTCAGGTCGACGTCGGCGGTGGTCGTCTCGCGCTCGGCGATCGTGCGCGCGAGCACGTCGCGGACCTCGCGCAGCGGCGGCACCATGTCGTCGGTCGAGTCGGCATGCGCCACGCCGCGGCGGGCCGCGTCGAGCTGCAGGCGTCCTGCCGAGTCGACCATCGGCAGCACCTCCTCGAACTCCCAGCGCAGGCGTTCCGACACGTCGCCTGCCTCCGGGCGGAACATTCCGGGCAGCTTCACGAACCCGCCGGCCGGGATCGCGCCGATGCCGTACTCGACCTCACCGATCTTCCGCTTGAAGATCGCGGGCGGGAAGAACACGTAGAACTTGGTGGCACGGATGCCGACTGCGCGTGCTGCGAGGAAGTGCCCCAGCTCGTGGAGCACGACGAGCACGATCAGGGACAGGATCACGAGCGCGTACGGCATGCACCAGATCTTGGCAGATCGGGCGGCCGGGTTCGCAGCGATCAGCGCAGGAAGCTGCCGAGTGCTCCCAGGAACGTCGATCCGCTGCCCCCTGCCGCGACCGCTACCGGCAGGCGCGGGGTGGCTGCATAGGTCGGCACGCCGACCGCGAGCGGCTGCAGGTGCGCGGCCTCGGTCGCCTGGCGCAGCAGGCGTGATGCGGTGGACTGGATCCGGCTCGTGAGCGACGACGACAGGTGCGGTGCGGCAACCGCGGCGGGGCGTGCGCGAGCCGCGGCCGTGGCGAGCTCCGCGACCCCGGTCGTGGCCGTGTGGGCGGCCGAGACGCGCCGCCAGAGCGTCGCTCCACCCACGAGCAGCGCGAGCCCGGCGAGTGCGGAAGCGCCGCCGATGAGCGCGCCCTTCGTCGGGTCGCCGTCGTTGTGGTCCGCCACCGCGCCGCCGACGAGCGCCCCGGTTGCGACCGCGCCGATCGCGAATGCGATCCGGCCCGGCGTGATCGGTCCGATGAGTCCTGACATGTCCCCGTCCCCCGAGGTGCGTGTCGATGTCCCCCTGTCGCGGCGCTGCCGCTCGCGACACCAGTACATCGATACTTAGTGACTACTACGTTTCACTCACACCGGAGTCATCGTAGTTAGTGGTCACTCCGTTTCAGCGGAGTGCGGCAAGCGCGTCGCGTGCGGCCGCTCGTCCGAGCGAATCGAGCTCGCGCGCCGCGGCAAGCGAGTCGGGCTCGGCGTGGTCCGAGACCGCGGCGAGCGCCTGCTCGACCACGTCTGCGATGCCGAGGAACGGCAGCTGTCCGTCGAGGAACCCCGCGACCGCGACCTCGTTCGCTGCGTTGAGCACGCATGGCGCGCCGTCTGAGGCGCGAGCCGCCGCACGGGCGAGCGCGAGGCATCGGAAGGTGTCGAGGTCGGCGGGTTCGAACTCGAGCGCCGGCATCTCGAGCAGGTCCAGTCGACGCACGTCCCGCACGCCGGGGCGCTGCGGGAAGTGCAGCGCCCAGCTGATCGGAACGCGCATGTCGGGCCAGCCCAGGTGGGCCAGGAGCGAGCCGTCGTGGTGTCGCACGAGCGCGTGCACGATGCTGTGGCGGTGCACCACGGTCTCGACCCGGTCCTCCGGAAGGTCGAAGAGCACCATTGCCTCGACGAGCTCGAGGCCCTTGTTCATCAGGGTGGCGGAGTCGATCGTGATCTTGCCGCCCATCGCCCACGTCGGATGGTCGAGCGCCTGCTCGACCGTCACGCCGGCGAGCTGCTCGCGCGTGCGCCCACGGAACGGTCCGCCGCTCGCGGTGAGCACGAGCGACTCGATCTCCTCCGGCACCGAGTCCGCGATGCACTGCTGCAGGGCGCTGTGCTCGCTGTCGACCGGGATGATCGCCGCGCCGGTGCGATCGGCGATGTCCATGCACAGCGCACCTGCCGCGACGAGGCTCTCCTTGTTGGCGAGCGCAACGTCGATCCCGCGCTCCAGGCACGCGAGCGTCGCCTCGAGCCCGTCGAACCCGACGATCGCGTTGAGCACGAGGTCGGGCTCGCAGCGCTCGATCAGCTCGACCACCGTGCCGCTGACGTGGATCGAGGTGCCGGCGCCGCCGATCGCGTCGCGGGCGCGTGCCGATGCTGCGGCGTCGGCGAGGTAGATCGCGCCGACGTCGAATCCGCTCGCCTGTGCGAGCGCGTCCTGCCAGCGGCTGCCGGCCGCCAGGCCCACGACTCGCAGTGGATCGTCGCCGCCGCGCGACGCGGCGACCACGTCGAGCGCCTGCACGCCGATCGATCCGGTCGATCCCAGCACCAGCACTCGTCGCACGTCAGAGCGCTCCCGCGAAGAAGCAGCCGACGTACATGGCGGGGATCGCGAGCAGCAGCGCATCGATGCGGTCGAGCACGCCGCCGTGCTCGCCGAGCAGCGTTCCGGAGTCCTTGATCCCGGCGCTGCGCTTGAGCAGCGACTCGAACAGGTCGCCGAGCGGCACCACGAGCGCCACGGCGATGCCGATCGCGAGTGCCTCCATGCCGGTGATCACGAAGTGGTCGTCGACCTTCACGAGGAAGTGGCCGTACCACATCACGAAGGTGCCGCTGAGCACGCCTCCGACGAATCCCTCGACGCTCTTGTTCGGGCTGATGCGCGGCGAGAGCTTGTGCCGCCCGAACAGTTTCCCGAACGTGTACGCGCCGGTGTCGTTCACGAACACCGACGCGATCAGCAGCGTGAGGATCCCGAAGCCGGCCTCGGCCTGGCGCAGGATGATCGCGAGCCCTGCCGGCGGTGCGAGGTACATCACCGGCATCAGCGTGGCCGTGATCGCGACGAGCGGCTCGTCGCGCGGCACGCTGAGCCCCTGGAAGACCATCAGCAGCGGGATGCTCGAGAGCATGCCGAGCACGATCCCGACCTCGCCGAGCTGCCAGGCGAGCAGCGGCGTGAGCGTGATCGGCACGAATGCCGCGGGGACCCACGGTGCGAGCGGACGCAGCATCTGGCAGAGCTCGAGCGCGGCGATGCCGAGCGCGATGCACAGCACGAGCGTGAGCGCGAGGTGGTCCGCGAACGAGCTGAGCAGGACCAGGTAGAGGATCGGGATGCCGATCGCGGCGACGATGAGGCGGGACTTCATCCGTGCGCCGCCGTGGTCGTCGTCCTGCCTCCGAACCTGCGCTCGCGCGTGGCGTACTCGGCAAGCGCGGCGCGCAGGTCCGATTCGCCGAAGTCCGGCCAGAGCGTGTCGGTGAACACGAGCTCCGCGTACGCGCACTGCCAGATCAGGAAGTTCGACGTGCGCTGCTCGCCCGCGGTTCGTACGAGCAGGTCCGGGTCGCCGAGCTCCGGGCGATACAGGTGACGACGAAGCTCGTCCTCGGTGAGCGCGTCGATCCCGTGCTCCGACACCGCTGCGCGCGCGGCATCGACGATCTCCGCGCGTCCGCCGTAGCCGAAGGCGATGCAGAGGGTCATGGCCGGATCGGGGACGTCGGTGAGCTCCTCCGCCCAGCGCATCCGCTCGTTGATCTCGTCGCCGAGCAGGTCGCGGCGCCCCATGAAGCACATCCGTGAGCGGCGCTCGCGCATGATCGGCGCCTCGCGCTCGACCTGCTCCACGAACAGCTGCATGATCCCGGCGACCTCGTCGGGGTCGCGCGCGAAGTTCTCGGTCGAGAAGCCGTAGACGGTGAGCTCGCTCACGCCGAGGTCGAGTGCGGCCTCGGTCGTTCGATGCAGCGCGTCGGCGCCGGCCCGGTGGCCGTCGGTGACGCTCACGCCGCGACGTTCGGCCCAGCGGCCGTTGCCGTCCATGATGATGGCGACCCGAATGCCGGTGGGAAGGGACGCCGCGTCCTTGGATGACGCGGGCTCCGGGGTCATCAGACCTCCATGATCTCCGCTTCCTTGGACTTGAGCGCGTTGTCGATCGCCGCGATGAACTCGTCGGTGACCTTCTGCACGTCGCCCTCGGCGCGTCGCACCTCGTCCTCGGTCTCGTCGCCGCCCTTGATGTCGCTGATCGCGTCGCGGCGGATGTTGCGGATCGCGATGCGTCCGTCCTCTGCCATCTTGCGCGCGAGCTTGACCATGTCCTTGCGGCGGTCCTCGGTGAGCTCGGGGACGGGCAGGCGGATCAGCTGGCCGTCGTTGGCGGGGTTGAAGCCGAGCTCGGCGTCGCTGATCGCCTTCTCGATCTCCTTCATCGCGCCCTTGTCGAACGGCGTGACCGTGAGCAGTCGCGGCTCGGGCGCACCGATGCTCGCCAGCTGCTTGAGCGGGGTGGGCGCGCCGTAGTAGTTGACGACGACCCGGTCGAGCAGTGCGGGGTTGGCGCGACCGGTCCGCAGCGAGGTGAACTCGCTCCGGGTCGAGTCGACGCTCTTCTGCATGCGCTCGCGCGCGTCAGCGATGATGTCTGCGGATGCCATGGTCCTCATGCCTCCTGGTAGGCGAGCGGTGGTGCGGCGGCGTGGACGAGCGTGCCAACGCGCTCACCGCGTGCGATCTTCGCGATTGCGTCGGATGCGTCCATGTCGAACACATGGACCGGAACCTGGTGCTCGGCCAGCAGGGCGAACGCGGCGGCGTCCATCACCTTGAGGCCGTGGACGAGCGCGTCCTGGAACGAGACCTCTTCGAGGAAGCGTGCGTCGGGATTGGTGCGCGGGTCGGAGTCGTAGATGCCCCGTACCCCGTTCTTGCCCATGAGCAGGGCGTCGGCGCCGATCTCGAGCGTGCGGAGCGCTGCGGCGGTGTCGGTCGTGAAGAACGGGTTGC
>JAGQUL010000272.1 GCA_020438525.1 Thermoleophilia bacterium
GCTGCTCGACCAGCACGCGCAGCGGCTGGCCGATCTCCATCTCGTAGTTGCCGGGGTTCGCGACGTTGCCGCTGAGCGACATCATGCGGGTGCCGGCGCCGTTGCGGCCGGTGCCCTTCGCACCGTAGGTCTCGCCGCCGAGCGCGAGGATCCGCGGGAGCGTGGCGAGCGTCTCGACGTTGTTGAGCAGCGTCGGCGACTCGTACAGCCCGCTGACCGCCGGGAACGGCGGCTTCACGGTCGGCTGGCCGCGGAACCCGTTGAGCGAGCTCAGCAGCGCGGTCTCCTCGCCGCAGATGTAGGCACCCGCGCCGCGATGCACGATCACGTCGCAGTTCCAGCCGCTGCCGGCGACGTTCTCGCCGACGAGGCCCTTCGCACGAGCCTCCTCCACGGCCTTCATCAGCACCAGCGCGGGCTCGTAGAACTCGCCGCGGATGTAGATGAACGCGTGGTTCGCCCCGATCGCGTGCGCGGCGATCAGGCAGCCCTCCACGAGCATGTGCGGAAGCCGCTCGATCAGCTCGCGGTCCTTGAAGGTGCTCGGCTCGGACTCGTCGGCGTTGCACACCACGTACTTCGGCTTGGGCGAGTCCTTGGGGATGAAGCTCAGCTTCAGGCCGGTCGGGAATCCGGCGCCGCCGCGGCCGCGGATGTTCGAGGCCTTGACCTCGTCGATCAGCTGGTCGGGGGTCATGCCGAGCGCTCGCTTGAGCTGCTCGTAGCCGCCGGCGGCGACGTAGTCGTCGATGCCCTGCAGGTGCTCGGCGCCCTCGGGGATCATCCCCCAGAGCACGGGCTCGCCGTTGTACGCGGGCCTGGTCTTGGGTGGTGCGGGAGGCTGCGGAGCTGCCATCAGACCTGTCCCTCGCCTTCGGTCCAGCCCGCGGGCGTCGCCTTGAGCTCCTGCAGCAGCGGCTTGACCTGGCTGCGTTCGAAGAACTCGCGGAAGCGGTTGTTGACCGCGACCGTCGGCGCGGTGCCGCACCCGCCCAGGCACTCGACGGTGCGCAGGGTGCAGAACCCGTCGGCGGTGCTCTCGCCGGCGTGCACGCCGAGCTGCTGCTCGAACTCCTCGAGCACGCCGCCGGCGCCGTTGAGCGCGCAGGCGACGTTGGTGCAGACCTCGATCAGGTGCTTGCCGGCCGGCTGCAGGTGGAACATGTCGTAGAACGAGGCGACCGACTGCGCGAACGCAGGGGTCGTGTCGAGGGCCTCGGCGACCGCCTCGAATGCCTCGGGGGGCAGCCAGCCGAAATGCTCCTGTGCCAGGTGCAGCGCCGGGATGATCGCGCTCCTGGAATTCGGGTACTTCGCGGCGACTTCCTCGATGCGCTCCACGAGCGCGTTCGTGCCGTCTGTGGTCATGTTCATGGCTCCAAGCTCTTCTCGCGCGCGCGCACACGCAGGCATGCGCGCAGGGCGCAGGCACGCCGCGACCCTACCGGATTCGCGACACGCGATGGGTAATCCTTCGCGACGGATTCCGGTCGGATGATCGTCGAACGGTTCGCAGCCGTCGTGCGTCCGTCACGCACCGCGGCTCAGCCCCACGATGAAGGTCGTATCCGAGTCGCCGGTCGTGGCGGTGACGGAGACCTTCTCGTCGCCGTCCTCCCACGAGGCGCTGGCGATCGTGGTGCCGTCGGTGTCGATCGTGCTCTTCGCGGTCTCCTTCCAGCCGTCGAGCTGGTCGGCGAAGTGCTTCACCACGTCGGCCGGGTCCTCGTCGATGGTCGCGTGCACGGTGCTCTGCGTGCCGTCGTCGGAGCCCGTGTCGATCGTGCTCGACGCGACGATCGCGGACCCGTCGGGAAGCTCGAGCTCGGCGGGCCAGTCCTTGGGCAGCTCCTTGCTCGTGCTGAAGCTCCCCGAGCCGTCCTTGGACTCGACGCTCACCGAATCACCGTCGACGTTCACGTCCACGTCGTCGCCGCTCGACTGCTCGATCACCTTCTCCGCGATCTTCTCGCTGGCCTTGTCGGATGCGGAGTCGCAGCCGGCGAGCAGCATCCCGGCGATCAGGGTGAGCAGTGAGGCGACGACGGTTCGGGCGATGCGGTGCATGGCGTGGCTCCTTCGGATCAGCCGTCGGTGCCCGCGGCTGCGGCGGCAGCGGCGGGCCCGGCGGCGTTGTGCACGACGGTCTGCGGGAACGGAATCTCGATGCCGGCGTCGGCGAGCGCGCGGTGCAGGCGGTCGACGACCTCGTCGGTGGCGCGCAGCCCGTCGCTGCGCTGCGGGTCGTGCCAGTAGCGCACGAGCAGGTCGACGCTCGACGCGCCGAAGGTGGAGACGAGCACGTCGGCTGCCGGCTCGGCGACCACCGACGGCGCATCGTTCACGGCGGCGAGGATCACCTCGCGGGCCTTCGCGAGGTCGGTGCCGTACGCGAGCCCGAGCGGCAGGGTGGTGCGGCGACGCGTCTCGGCCGTGTTGTTGACCACCACTTCCTGCAGCACCATCTTGGCGGGGATCAGCGCGACGGTGCCGTCGAAGCGGTGCAGCTGCACGTATCGGAAGCCGATGTCGGCCACCGAGCCCAGCTGCTGGCCGATCTCGACCTGGTCGCCGATCACGAACGGTCGGCGCAGCTGCAGCACCAGTCCGCTCACGAAGTTCTCGAGCGTGTCCTGCATCGCGAATGCGAGCGCGATGCCGCCGATGCCGAGCGCGCCGAACAGCGGGCCGACCTGCACGCCCAGGTAGAAGAGCGCGTAGATCACCGCGAACGTGATCACCGCGATCTGCACGAGCCGCGCGACCAGGCTGGTGGCGGTCTCGTCGACGGGCACGAGGTCCGACTTCGATCCGCGCAGGAACACGCGGCGCACGATCCGGCGCACGATCGAGCCGAGCACGAACCCGCCGATCAGGATCCCGAGCGCGACGAACCATTCGGCGGTGGTGATGTTCCCGGTGACGAAGTCGTCGACCGAGTCGCTGGCGGCCGTGAGCGTGCCGATGCCGCTAGCGATCGACATCACCCATCACCGCGTCGACGGAGCCGACCGTGGCGATCATGTCGGCGACGAGCTCGCCGCCGACCATCGAGCTCACCGCCTGCAGGTTCACGAAGCTCGGGCCGCGCCACTTGACGCGCCATGGCTTGGTGCCGCCGTCGCTCACGATGTACACGCCGAGCTCGCCGCGCGGGCTCTCGACGGTGGAGTAGACCTCGCCGGCCGGGACCTGGAAGCCATGCGTGACGAGCTTGAAGTGGTGGATGACCGCCTCCATCGAGGTGTGCAGCTCCTCGCGGGGCGGCAGCACGACCTTGCGATCGTCGGCGATGACCGGGCCCTCGGGCAGCCCGTCGAGGATCTGGCGGCAGATCCGCACGCTCTCGAACATCTCCTCGATGCGGACGAGGTAGCGGGCGTAGCAGTCGCCGGCGTCGTTGACCTTGGTCCGCACGTCGAGCTCGCGGTACGCGCCGTAGGGCGCTGCGGTGCGCAGGTCCCAGTCGACGCCGCTCGCGCGCAGGTTCGGACCCGTCGTGCCGAGCGCGATCGCATCCTCCGCGGACAGGTAGCCGACCCCGATCAGGCGGTCCTTCCAGATCGGGTTCTGGCTGAGCAGGTCGACGTACTGCTCGAAGCGCGAGGGCAGCTCGTCGAGCAGGTCGCTGCACGCCTGCGCGAACGCCGGGGGGATGTCCTCGAACACGCCACCGACCGCGAAGTAGCGCGGATGCATGCGGTAGCCGGCGCTCATCTCGAACAGGTCGCTGATCGAGTCGCGCTCGCGGAAGCAGTAGAAGAACGGTGTCATCGCGCCCATCTCGAGCGCGCTCGTGCCGAGCCACACGAGGTGCGACCAGATCCGGTCGAGCTCCATGAACAGCACGCGCAGCCACTCGGCCCGGCGCGGCACCTGCAGCTGCAGCATCCGCTCGACGCCCGACACGTAGGCGTACCCGCCGAAGTAGAACGACAGGTAGTCCATGCGGTCGAAGTACGGGATCGCCTTCCACCAGGTCTTCTGCTCGACGTTCTTCTCGATGCCGGTGTGGACGTAGCCGATCTGCGGCACGCAGCCGGCGACCTCCTCGCCGTCGAGCAGCAGGTCGAGGCGCAGCACGCCGTGCGTCGACGGGTGGTTCGGGCCGACGTGCAGCGGCATCAGCTGCTCGCGGATCTCCGCGTCGGTCGGCGGGTGCAGCTCGCTCGGGATGGGAGAGGGGATGCGTGAGGCCGGCATGTCAGTCGAGCTCCCGTGCCATGTTCGTGAACGTGACCGGCTCGCCGCCGATCGGGTAGTCCTTGCGCAGCGGGTGGCCGACCCAGTCGTCGGGCATGATCAGTCGACGCAGGCCCTCGCGACCCGTGAACTCGATCCCGAAGAAATCGAACGCCTCGCGCTCGTGCCAGTCGGCGGTCGGCCAGACGGGGATCAGGCTCTCGAGCGTCTCGCCCTCGTCGACCCACACCCGCAGCCGAACACGGGGCGCACCCGGCACGAGCTTCGTGGCGATGTAGTCGACGTTGAAGCGCTTGGGGTGGCCGCCGGAGGTGCTGCCAAGCCGGTCGCAGGGGCTGATGTCGCTCAGCAGCGCGAAGCCTGCTGTGTCGCGCAGCCAGGTCGCGGCGCGCACGAGCGCGGCCGGAGCGACGGTGACGGTGACCTCGTCACGCCAGAACGTCCAGCCCTGCGCGTCAGCGCCGAGCTCGTCGACGAGCTCGGCGGCCGTCTCGGTCGCGATCGCGATGCCGCGCTGGTCGACGGTCGTCGTCGGTGCGCTGCCGCGGTGTGCTGCGTCGACCTCCTCGCGCTGCATGTCGAGCGGTGCGATGCCTGGGGTGGTGCTCATGCGAAGAGGCCCTCCTTCGCCTCGCGGCGCTGCTCGAGCCACTGCTCGTAGCGCTCGGCGCTCTCGATCGAGCCGACTTCCTGCAGGTAGGCCGGCGGCTCGCCGGACTTGATCTTCTTCTGCAGCAGCAGGAAGCCGTGGTTGAGCTGCTCCGGGCGCGGCGGGCAGCCGGGCACGTGCACGTCGACCGGCACGACCTTGTCGGCGCCCTGCACCACCGCGTAGTTGCTGAACATGCCGCCGCTGGAGGAGCAGGCGCCCATCGCGATGACCCAC